>JAJXZN010000036.1 GCA_021780015.1 Pseudomonadota bacterium | reverse complement strand
GTCTCGCAGACGGATGGCGCGATGGCGCATCTCGTCACCGCACCGCCCGGCTCCAGGCCCGACATTTCGATCCTCGACACGACCGAGCATCTGCCCTGGTCCGGACACACCACCCGCCATGCGATTGCGGAAGTATATGGCCTGATCAGGCAGGCGCATATGAGCCTCGTCTTCGTCAATACGCGGGCGCTGGCGGAATTTGCCTTCGCCGAACTCTGGCGCATCAACGAGGACAAATTGCCGATAGCGCTGCATCACGGTTCGCTCGATGTCGGCCAGCGCCGCCGCGTCGAAGCCGCGATGGCGGAAGGCCGGCTGAAGGCCGTCGTCTGTACCTCGACGCTCGATCTCGGCATCGACTGGGGCGATGTCGATCTCGTCGTCAATCTCGGCGCCCCGAAAGGCGCTAGCCGGCTGATGCAGCGCATCGGCCGCGCCAACCACCGGCTCGACGAGCCGTCGCGCGCGATCCTGGTGCCCTCGAACCGGTTCGAGGTGCTCGAATGCCGCGCCGCCGTCGATGCGGCTTATGCCGGCGAGCAGGATACGGCCGTGGCGCGCCGCGGCGCTCTCGATGTCCTCTGTCAACATGTCCTCGGCATGGCCTGTGCCGAGCCCTTTTTCGCCGAGGATCTCTTTCGCGAAGTGACCTCGGCCGAACCCTATCGCGATCTGACACGCGAGGAATTCGAGGCCGCTGTCGCCTTCGTCGCGCATGGCGGCTACGCACTTGCCGCCTATGAGCGCTTCGCCAAGATCAAGCAGCAGAAGGATGGCTCCTGGCGCATCGCCAACGGCCGCGTCGCGCAGACCTATCGCATGAATGTCGGCACGATCGTCGAAGCCGACATGCTGAAAGTGCGCCTCGTGCGCGGCAAAGCGGAGAATCCGGGCCAAAATTACACCGGGCCGTTGCGGCGCGGTGGGCGCATCCTCGGCCAGATCGAGGAATATTTTCTTGAGACGCTGGCGCCGCACGACACGTTTGTGTTCGGCGGCGAAATCCTTGCCTTGCAAGGCATCGTCGAGAACGAGGCGCTGGTCTCCCGCGCCCATGCCGAGGTGCCGAAAATTCCCTCTTACGACGGCGGCAAATTTCCGCTTTCGACGCATCTCGCCGCGCGGGTGCGCGCGATGGTCGCCGATCCCAAGCAATGGCATGAACTGCCCGAGCCCGTCGCCGAATGGCTGAGCCTGCAAGCGCAACGCTCGGCGCTGCCGCCGCCCGGCCATCTGCTCGTCGAGACGTTTCCGCGCGGAAACCGATTCCATCTTGTCGCCTATCCGTTCGAAGGACGGCTCGCGCATCAGACGCTCGGCATGCTGCTGACCCGGCGCATGGAGCGCATGGGGTTGAAACCGCTCGGCTTCGTCGCCAATGATTATGCGCTCGGGACCTGGGGCGCGACCGATATCGGCGCGGCGATCAAGGCAAAGCGCGCGAGCCTCGCATCGCTCTTCGCGGAGGATATGCTGGGCGATGATCTCGAAGCCTGGCTGCTCGAATCCTCGCTGATGAAACGCAGCTTCCGCAATTGCGCGATCATCTCCGGCATGATCGAGCGCAATTACCCGGGCCGCGAGAAGACCGGCCGGCAGATCACCGTTTCCACCGATCTCATCTACGATGTCCTGCGCCGGCATGAGCCGGACCATATTCTCCTGCGCGCGACGCGCCAGGACGCCGCTCTCGGGCTGCTTGACCTGCCCCGTATCGCTGCCATGCTCTCGCGCGTCAAAGGCCGAATCATGCATAAAGCGTTGAAACGCGTGTCGCCGCTGGCGGTGCCGATTTTGCTCGAAATCGGCCGCGAACCTGTCTATGGCGAAGCGCGCGAGGCGATCCTGGCGGAGGCATCGGCGGCGCTCGCCAAGGAAGCGGCCGAAGGCTGAGATACGAATTCAAAAATGAATATTGCGATTGGACAAGACAGCCGCCACAGCCGCGTTCCCGCGCTCCATCTTGGCGCCGCAAGCTTCGTCGCCGATGCGATGGGCGCGCTTTACTGGCCGGAAGAAAGACTGCTCGTCGTCGCCGACCTGCACCTCGAAAAAGGCTCGGCCTATGCGCGCCGGCGCATTTTCCTGCCGCCCTACGATACGGCCATGACGCTTGCGGCGCTCGCCGCCCTTATCGCCCGCTATACGCCCCGTACCTTGATCGCGCTCGGCGATTCCTTCCACGATGTCGAAGGGGGCGAGCGGCTGCCGGGCCAATATCGCGCCAGCTTGCGGCATTTGCAGGCCGGCCGGCAGTGGATCTGGATTGCCGGCAATCACGATCCGCATTTGCCGGCGGACCTCGGCGGCGCCCGGCACGACGAACTCATGATCGCCAATATCACCTTCCGCCACGAGCCGAAGGCCGCGGCAGCGGAGATCGAAATCGCCGGGCATCTGCATCCCGTCGCGCGCGTCGCCGGCAGCGCGGGTTCGGTGCGGCGACGCTGTTTCCTCAGCGATGGAATGCGCTGCATCCTGCCCGCCTTCGGCGCTTATGCCGGCGGCCTCAATCTGCATGACCGCGCCTTTACGCCGCTGTTCGCCGGCCGTGAGCGCATCGCCCATGTCATGGGCCGCGAGCGCGTCTATCAAATCTCGCACCGGCATTGCCTGCCGGATTAGATCTCCCGATCGCACCCGGCTCGTCGGTAAAATCCGCGCGAGCGTTTTGACTTCGCGCTGCACCGCGCCATTTACGCCTCGCGTGCGTCGAGAGGGGGTGTGATGAAGCGGCGATTAGCCTTGAATTTTCTTGTGCTTTTCCTTGCAGGCTGTGCCGACGATAGCGTTGATGTCGCCAGGGAAGCCCGCACCAGCCTCCTCGGAATGTCCGAGCTTCAGCTTGAGTCCTGCCTCG
>JAJXZN010000174.1 GCA_021780015.1 Pseudomonadota bacterium | reverse complement strand
CTGCGCAAAATCGAGCATGGTTTCTTCCATCTCTTGCTTCGGCGGCATCTTCGCTTCCCAGGCCGGATCGACATAGACGTGACAGGTGGCGCAGGCGCAAGCCCCGCCGCATTCGGCGGTGATCTCGGGAATCGAATTGCGGATCGCCGCCTCCATCACGGTCGAGCCTTCTTCGGCCTCGACCTTTCGCTTTTCGCCAGACGAATCGATGAAGGTGAGATGGACCATTGATGCTTTCTCTGTGGACGGTTCTAGGTGGGATTGCGCGCCTTCTTAATGAAGAGCTTGCGCGATGAACAGCCTTGTCTTTGCGGCGCTTGAAATTTTGCTTCGAAATGCCGGGTCTCGGCAGCGGTTTTGCTGCGCCGCAACAATTTGCCGCTAATCGCCGTGTCGGGGCACGATAGCCAGATAGTCGCGGGCTGCGACGAGGGCTCGGTCAGCGGCAGCCGGCAAGGTTTGCAGGGCGCGCGATGGCGGATGTCCCGCCCGAAGCGCGAGGTCCGCCGTTTCCGCCGCCGCCACCAGTTCGAAGGCGCCGATGGCCCGGGCGGAGCCGATGAGCTTGTGGAGGAGATCGGCATGGCGGCTGGGCAGGGCGGCCGGGTCTGCGAGCGCGGCGAGGATTTCTGCTGTCTGATCGATAAAGAGCGTCAGAATTTCGTGCTGAAGCGCCAGATCGCCAAAGGTTTGGGCCGAAAGATGGGGGATATCGAGCCCGGGCGCCGGTTCGGGCGTGCTCTCGGCGTTGGCGAAGGTGCCGCCGGCGGTCGGCCTAAGGCTGCTCATCCCGATTCCATCCCCAGGAATTATCCACCAATCCTCTGTACCGCTTGCCATCGTACGGATTTTGTTGACAAGTTGAGAGGCGGCGCAGGCAGCGCCGGCCGCGCGGCAAATCTTTCCGATTATGGTGAAGGCCGCGTTAACGACGTTTCCAAACCTTTGGCAGCCGCGGTTTCCATCGCCTAAGCGTGGATGTAGACTGCCCTTGGTTAATGGAATGTTTGCGTTTTTGCCGCCGGGCGGGCGGCATTGGCGCGGGTGCGTTCCGTGTCGGGTGCGTATTTCCCCGTTTGCGTAAGAGGTTATCATGGCGACGTCTAACAAGGCGCAAGATCCGGCGGCTGCGGCGCTGTCGGCAATCGAGGAGGCGTTGAACCTTTCCTCAAGCGCGCCCGCGGCCGACGAAGACAAAGCGCCGGAGATTTCGACGCCGGTCTTTCCCAAGGCTTCTGACCCCGACAAGACGCCCAAAATCATGAAGCGCTATCCGGAGGGGCCGTCGCTCGATTCGGCCGGGGCGCCTCCCGCCGATCTCGATCGCCCGGCGCCGCGCCTGCCGGAAGTCGAGGAGCATCCGCTGTTCGCCCCGAAACGGTCCGAATCGAAGCCCGCTGGCGGGCAGGGAGAGTTCAGCGCCAATCGATCCAATCTCCAGCCCTCGTCCACACCGGCGAACGACGACCGTCATTCTGTCGGCGCCATTCTGCGCGCCCTCAACCAGAAGCCGAGCCCGGCGCCGCTTGTCATTGCCGGCGTGCTGTCGTTCGTTTGGTTGATCGTTGCCGGGCTCTATTTCGGTGCGCATCGCGCCCAGTTCCTGGCGCCCGGCGTCTCGGCGCTGCGGCCGGAGATGGGCATTTTCGCGCTGATCGCGCTCGGGCCTGTCGTTTTCTTCGTCGTCACCGCGCTTCTGGCGCGCCGGGCGCAGGAAATGCGCCTGACGGCGCGCTCGATGGTCGAGATCGCCGTGCGCCTTTCGGCGCCGGAGACGAGTGCCAGCGACCAGAGGGTGACGCTGTCGCAGGCGATCCGCCGCGAGATCGTTTCGATGGGCGACGGGATCGAGCGCGCCCTCGCCCGCGCCGGCGAGCTTGAAACGCTCGTCCGCTCCGAGGTTTCCAACCTCGAACGCTCCTATTCCGAGAACGAGCGCCGTATCCGCTCTCTCGTCGATGAATTGCACACCGAGCGCGAGTCCATGCTGGCCAATAGCGAGCGGATGCGCTCGGCGATCGGCGGCGCGCAGGATTCCTTTACCCAGGAATTGGACGTCGCGACGGGCCGCCTGACGGAAAGCCTCAATGGCGCCGGCAATCGCATTACGGGGTCGCTTGGCGCGACCGCCGAGGAAATCCGTCTATCGATTGCGCGCGCGGCGGAAGACCTGCTCGGCACGCTTGCTTCGCATGGCGGCGATATTCTCAGCCGGCTCGAAGAGACGCGCGCCTCCGTCGATGCGACGATCGCCCGCGCCAGCGAGGAACTGGCGCAAGGATTTAGCCAGCGTCTTGGCGAGGTTGACGAACATTTGCGCGGCTCGGGCGAGGCGGTCATTGCCAATATCGTCCGCGAACTCGACGAAGCGACCGGACGTGCCGCCGCGCAACTCGCCGGGACGACCTCATCTTTCGACGAAATCGCCCAGGGCCTGACGCTGAAGTTGGCCGACGTCGATAGCAATCTGCGCAACAGCAGCGAAACGGTCGCTGCCGAAATGGCGCAGAAGCTCGAGGATGCCGGTGCCCGCATCGCGGCTGTCTTGGAGGACTCTTCGACGGCTTTGGCCGGACATGCTGACAAAATGCATGAACGGCTTGCCGCGACGGCACAGGAATCTTTCGACACGTTCGCCTATCATGCCGGCACGCTCAATGCTCGGTTCGCCGAACCCGCCAGCGATGCAATCAGTGCCATCGCCACGCATGGCGACCGGATCAACGAGACGCTGGCGGAACGGCTTTCGCGGTTTGAGGACGCGATCGCCGGCCAGGGCAATGATATCGCCGAACGGCTCGGCCAGAACGCCGATGCGCTGGCGACCCGGCTTGGCGCGCATTTCGAGACCTTGCAGAGCGTGCTCGAC
>JAJXZN010000243.1 GCA_021780015.1 Pseudomonadota bacterium | reverse complement strand
GCCACGGCGCCTTCGAAGATCGATTTGTTCGAGCGCTCGGCATTGGCAAGCAGCGTGAGGCCAAGGCTCGTCGCGAAAAACAGGGCCGCCAGGATGGATGTGGCCCGCGTCAGCACATTGGCCTGGCCACGCCCGGTCATAAAGCCGCCACCCCCGCCGATGCCGAGCGCACCGCCCTCCGAACGCTGCAAAAGAACGGTCGCGATCAGCGCGAGGACGACCATGATGTGGATGACGATCAGAACGGTTTGCATCGGTGCGGAAAGCCTATCGGCGCGGCGAAAATTTCGGGTTGCCCGCTCTTATACCGGGTCCCGTCGTCTGGCTAGCGCAATTTCCATCACAGAAACTGCGCTGGAAGCATAAACATTTTGGAATCAATTAGTTGGCTCACGATAAGCGGCGACGATCGCGAGGAATTCGGCCGCTTTCAAGCTGGCGCCGCCGACGAGCGCTCCATCAACGGCCGGCAGATGCAGCAGTTCGGTCGCATTGGCGGGCTTGACCGAGCCGCCATAAAGGATGCGCACCGCATCGCCATGCAGGCGCGCTGCCAGCCGCTGGCGCAGAAACAGATGCATCTCGGCGACATCCCCCGGCGTCGGCGTGACCCCCGTGCCGATCGCCCAGACCGGCTCATAGGCAATGACGAGCTCCCCGAGGCGGGCCACCTGCGGCAGCGATTTCTCAAGTTGCGCGGCCACCCGCGTCAAAGCCTGGCCCGCGCTGCGCTCCGCCTCGGTCTCGCCGACGCAGAGGATCACGTTCAATCCGGCGTCGAGCGCCGCCGCCGCCTTGGCCGAGACGATCGCGTCCGTTTCGCCATGTTCGAGGCGGCGCTCGGAATGGCCGACGATGACATAGGTCGCGCCGGCGTCGCGCAGCATTGGCGCGGATAGGTCCCCGGTATGGGCGCCGCAGCGCTCGGAATGGCAATCCTGCGCGCCGATGGCGATCGCCGAGCCGGAACAAAGCGCCGCCGCCGCGGCGATCAACGTCGCCGGCGGGCAGACGACGACGTCCGCAACCCCCGCGCCACCCGCGGCAACGGCGTCGCGAATCGCCGCGACCTCGCCGAGATCGGCGCTGAGCCCGTTCATCTTCCAATTCCCGGCGACCAGCGGCCGCGATCTGCCCGACATTCTTTGCCCCGCGTTTCGTTAGGCCCTAGCACTCCCCGCCGGAACGGCAAAATCTGTTGATCCGGCAGAGGCCGGAACCGCTCTTTGCGCGCATTGCCAGCCCGCGAGCGCCTCCCTATAGTCCGTCGCCCAATCGACCCCCGGTTGGCCGGAGATTCAAAAATATGCTCGATGCTTTGCGCGCCTCCACCCAGACATGGATCGGCCGCACGATCATGACCATTGTGATGGGTTTCTTGATCATCGCCTTTGGCTTCTGGGGGATTGCCGACATTTTCCGCGGCTTCGGTGCGAACACTTTGGCGCGCGTCGGTTCGGTCGAGATCACGCCTGATCAATTCCGCAACGCCTACCAGACGCAATTGTTGCAGATGCAAGAGCAGGAGCGTCGGGCGATCAGCAGCGAGGAGGCGCACGAACGCGGCCTCGATCGGCAGGTTCTCAGCCGGCTTCTCAGCGACACGGCGCTCGACCAGGAAGCGCATCGCCTGGGTCTTGCGTTGCCGGACAGCGTCATCGCCCGCCAGATCATGCAGGACGATTCTTTTAAGGGGCCCGACGGCCGGTTCAACCGGCAGATGTTTGAATCGCGCCTTGAAGACAATGGCCTGACCGAGCAGGGCTATATCCGGGCGACCCGCGCGGCAGCCCTGCGCCAGGACATTGTCTCGGCCTTGACCGACGGCCTCGCGGCCCCGCGAGCGATGCTCGAGATCATCAATCGTTATTATAACGAGACGCGCGCCATCGATTACATCGTCCTGCCGAAATCAGCCGCGGGCGCCGTGCCGGCGCCGACCGAAGCCCAGCTCAAGAGTTACTTCGAATCGCACCGCGAGCTTTACCGGCAGCCCGAATACCGCAAGGTTAGCCTGCTCGTTTTGACTCCGACGACCCTGGCCGACGCGGAGAATGCCGCGCATCCGATCACCGAGGCCGAGATCGAGAAACACTACAACGAAGTCAAAGCGGCGCATTATACCCAGGCCGAACAGCGGCAGATCCAGCAGATCGTCCTCCCCGACGAAAAATCGGCGCAAGCCGCGGCGGCCAAACTCAGCGGTGGCGAAACCTTCGACGCCCTCATCGCCGAACGCAAGCTCACACCCAAGGATACAGACCTCGGGACTGTCACCGAGACGAGCCTCGTCGATAAGGCTGTCGCCGCCGCCGTCTTTGCGGTGCCGGCGGCCGGCGGCGTAACCAAGCCCATCAAGACCGACTTCGGCTGGGCGATCCTGCGCGTGCAGAAGATCATTCCCAAGATCGTCATCCCGCTGCTTGCGGTGAAGGATTCGATCGCGCAGGAACTCGCGCTGGCGCGCGCGCGCAAGGACCTCGGCAAGATTCACGACGCGATCGAGGATCAGCGCGCGTCCGGGAAATCCGTTGCCGATTCGGCCAAGGCCGTCGGCCTCGCGGCACGCACCGTTCCGGCACTTGACGCTGAAGGCCGCGACAAGGGCGGCCGTGCGGTGCCCGACCTCGGCGATCCGAAGGCGCTGTTGAAAGCCGTCTTCGCCTCCGACATCGGCGTCGATAACGACCCGATCACTATGAAGGACGGCGGCGCGATCTGGTTTGACGTTCTCAACATCGATGCGGCGCGCAACCAGAGCTTCGACGAAGTCAAGGCACGCGTCACGCAGGACTGGACGGCCGACGAGACCGATCGCCGGCTTGTCGACAAGGCCGTCGACCTCGTCAAGAAGCTCGATTCAGGGACGC
>JAJXZN010000158.1 GCA_021780015.1 Pseudomonadota bacterium | reverse complement strand
GACGCCCGGAATGACGACGGCTTCGACGTCGCCCGAAAAAACGACCTTTTCCGGCGAGACGAGTTCAAACGGGAAAGCCGACATAGCGAATCCTCACGTTCTCAGGCGCGCCGTGCGGCGAGCAGGCCGGCCAGCGCACCGAGCACGCCGCCAGCAACCGTATAAATCGCAATATGATGGATCTGGCCGTTGGTCAGGCTACCGGTGTCGTGCGCGCCGGCGGCATGATCGCCTTGAACCTCGATCTGCAACGGGCCGAGGCGCATTTCGGTCGCCTCCGGCCGTGTCAGCCAACCGACAAGCGCGCCCAGCACCAATCCGACGATCAGGAACAGGACGCGCGAATTCATGTCAGGCGGCTTCCTTGGCCAACCGCTCGGCCTTCTGCACCGCCTCGTCGATCGAACCGACCATGTAGAAGGCAGCCTCGGGCAGATGGTCGTATTTGCCTTCGATCAGGCCCTTGAAGCCCTTGATCGTCTCGGCGAGCGGCACGAGCTTGCCGGGCGAGCCGGTGAAGACTTCGGCGACGTGGAAGGGCTGCGACAGGAAGCGCTCGATCTTGCGGGCGCGCGCCACGGTCAGCTTGTCCTCTTCCGACAATTCGTCCATGCCGAGAATGGCGATGATGTCCTGCAGCGCCTTATAGCGTTGCAGCACCTGCTGCACCTGGCGGGCGACGTTATAATGCTCTTCGCCAACGACGAGCGGCGACAGCATGCGCGAGGTCGAGTCGAGCGGATCGACCGCCGGGTAGATGCCTTTCTCCGCAATCGTACGCGACAGCACGGTCGTCGCATCGAGATGCGCGAAGGAGGTCGCGGGCGCCGGATCGGTCAAATCGTCGGCCGGCACGTAGATCGCCTGCACCGAGGTGATCGAACCCTTGGTCGTCGTCGTAATGCGCTCCTGCAGATCGCCCATATCGGTTGCGAGCGTCGGCTGATAGCCGACGGCCGAGGGGATGCGGCCCAAGAGCGCCGACACTTCCGAGCCCGCCTGGGTGAAGCGGAAGATATTGTCGACGAAGAACAGCACGTCCTGGCCCTTGTCGCGGAAATGCTCGGCGACGGTGAGGCCGGTCAGCGCGACGCGGGCACGGGCTCCCGGCGGCTCGTTCATCTGGCCATAGACAAGCGCGCATTTCGAACCGGCGGCCGAACCGTTGTTCTCGTGCGGATCGATATTGACCTTCGACTCGATCATCTCGTGATAGAGGTCGTTGCCTTCGCGGGTGCGCTCGCCGACACCGGCGAACACCGAATAGCCGCCGTGCGCCTTGGCGATATTGTTGATGAGTTCCATGATCAGCACGGTCTTGCCGACGCCGGCGCCGCCGAAAAGGCCGATCTTGCCGCCTTTGGCATAGGGCGCGAGCAGATCGACGACCTTGATGCCGGTCTCGAGGATCTGGGCTTCCGTCGCCTGCTCGGCATAAGAGGGTGCCGGCTGGTGGATGGCGCGGCGCGCCGCCGTCTGGATCGGACCCGCCTCATCGACCGGCTGGCCGATGACGTTCATGATACGGCCGAGCGTCTCGTCGCCAACCGGCACGCTGATCGGCGCCCCGGTATCGACGACTTCCTGGCCGCGAACGAGACCTTCGGAAATGTCCATGGCGATCGTGCGCACCGTGTTCTCGCCGAGATGCTGCGCGACTTCGAGCACGAGCCGGTTGCCGCCGTTCTGCGTTTCGAGCGCATTCAGGATCGGTGGCAGGTGATTATCGAATTTGACGTCGATGACGGCGCCAATCACCTGCGTGATGTGGCCAATGGGCTTGGTTTCGTCGGCCATGCTTCGTCCTCTTTAGAGCGCCTCGGCGCCGGAGATGATCTCGATCAGTTCCTTGGTGATCATCGCCTGGCGGGTGCGGTTATATTTCAACGTTTGCTTCTTGATCATCTCGCCGGCATTGCGCGTAGCATTGTCCATCGCGCTCATCCGCGCGCCCTGTTCGGACGCGGCGTTTTCGAGCAGCGCACGAAACACCTGCACGGAAATATTGCGCGGCAGCAGTTCGGCGAGCAGTTCGTTTGGCTCGGGCTCTGTCTCGTAATGCACATGCGCCTGGCCGGCTTCGCCCGGCAACTCGGCCGGAATGATTTGCAGCGCCGTCGGAATCTGCGCGATCACCGATCGGAAGCGCGAGAAGAACAGGGTCGCGACATCGAACTCGCCCTTCTCGAACAGATCGATGACCTTGCGGCCGATCTCGTCGGCATTGCCGAAGCCGAGCTGGCGGACACCGCGCAATTCGATCACTTCGATGATCTGTGCGCCGAACTGGCGCTTCAGCAGGTCGTAGCCTTTGCGGCCGACGCAGAGGATCTTGACGGTCTTGCCTTCGGCTTGAAGCTCCAGCGCCTTGTCGCGGGCGAGGCGCGCGATCGACGAATTGAAGGCGCCGCAGAGGCCGCGCTCCGCCGTGCAGACGATGAGAAGCTGGACCGCGTCGCCGCCGGTGCCGCCGAGCAGCGGCGGCTTCGTCCCGCTGAAGCCGCCGGAAATGCCGGCGAGCACCTTTTCCATCCGCTCGGCGAAAGGCCGCGCCGCCTCGGCCGCCATCTGCGCCCGACGCAGCTTCGCCGCCGCGACCATCTGCATGGCCTTGGTGATCTTCTGCGTCGCCTTGACCGAGGCGATGCGGTTACGCAGGTCCTTCAACGAGGGCATGTCAGTTCCGCTTTAGCTCACGTGCTGAGGCAAATCTCAGGCGAAGGATTTGGCGTAGTTCTCGATGATCGACTTGAGGCTCGCGGCCGAGGCGTCCGACAAGTCCTTCGAGTCGCGGATCGCCGCCAGAAGATCGGAATGGCTCGAGCGCAGCAGCGCCAGCAAGCCTTCCTCGAACGCCTTGACCCGGTTGAC
>JAJXZN010000208.1 GCA_021780015.1 Pseudomonadota bacterium | reverse complement strand
GTCTGGCCGCATGACAACGCGCTCGTCGCGCTGGGCTTCGCCCGCTATGGCTTCGGCGCAGAAGTGACGAAGATCCTGAAGGGTCTGTTCGAGGCCTCGATCTATATTGATCTGCGCCGCCTGCCGGAATTGTTCTGCGGTTTTGCCCGCGTGCGCCGGCAGGGGCCGACCTTCTATCCCGTCGCCTGTTCGCCGCAAGCCTGGGCGGCGACGGCGCCGCTGGCCCTGCTTGCGGCTTGTCTCGGCTTGAGTTTCGATCCGCGGAACCGCACCGTCATTTTCAACCGGCCGCATCTGCCGGAATTTCTCGAAGAGGTGACACTGTCCGGCCTGTCGCTCGGCGATGCGCGCATGGATATTCAATTGCGCCGCACGGGCACCGATGTCGCCGTCAACGTCCTTTCACGCAGCGGCGAAATCTGGGCGACGACGATCAGCTGAGCAACCGGGCCAAAACCCCTAAGCCGCTTTCATCAAGCATCGATGGCGAAGGTGCGGATCGGCGCGTCTTCGTGTCGGCGCCGGTCGCTCACCTTCTGGCGGATGGAATCCGTGTAGCGGCCGTTGGCGTCGATGAGTTCGCTGGGCGGCCCGTCATGGACCACCTCGCCATCGCGCAGAACAATGATGCGGTCGAAATTGCGCAGGGTCGTCAGGCGATGCGCGATCGCGATCACGGTGCGGCCGCGCATCAGCCGGGCGGAGGCTTCGCGGATGGCGTCTTCCGATTCATGATCGAGTGCCGAGGTTGCCTCGTCGAGCAACAGGATCGGAGAATCCTTCAGGAAGGCGCGCGCAAGCGCGATGCGTTGACGCTGACCGCCGGAGAGCTTGAGGCCGCGGTCGCCGACGATCGTGTCGAATCCCTCCGGCAAAGTCTTGATGAAATCGCAGTGCGCCGCTGCGGCGGCCTTGCGGACATCCTCGTCGGAGGCGTCCGGACGGCTATAGCGGATATTTTCGATCAGCGAGCGATGGAACAGGCTGATATCCTGCGGCACGACGGCAATGGCGGCGCGCAGGCTCTCCTGTGTGATCATCGCAATATCCTGACCGTCGATCAGAATGTGCCCGTTTTTGACGTCGTGCATCCGTTGCAGCAGCGCCAGTAAGGTGGATTTGCCGCCGCCGGAAGGACCGATGAGGCCCAGGCGCTCGCCCGGCCGGATGCGAAGGTTCAAATTCTTGATGACGCGAGGGCCGCCCGGATAATGAAACGAAACGTCCTCGAAGCTGATGCCCGCGCCAGCACGGGCGAGCGGCACGGCGGCCGGATGATCGCCGAGCTCGTGTGGAACGAGCAAGGTGCGCAAAGCCTCGGCCAGCCGGGCCATGTGCTGCGTGACATCGACAAGCGCGACGGCGAGATCGCGCGTCGCGGCGAGGATTGAAACGCCGAGCGTGCAGACAAGAACGACCGTGCCGGTCGTCGCCGCATTGTGCTCCCAAAGCAGGATCGCCCAGGTCAGAAGGCCGGTGACCAGGAGCGCCGTGGTCACGGCGTGAAACAAGCGCAGTTTTTCGAGATAGAGCAGGCTGCGCCGCCGCGCCCCCATTTCCTGGCCGATCTTGTCCCTAAAGCGGCGGCGTTCATGCGCCAGGCCGCCAAAGGCTTTGACGAGCATGACGTTGCCGACGACATCGGTGATCTCGCCATCGACCGCCGCGGCCTTGTCAGCAAAATCGTGATGGATCGATTTGCCCTTCGCCGCGATCCGGAAGATCGCCACGACGACGATCGCCGCAATCAGGGCAAGGCAGGCCGCCATTTTGAGGCTCACGGTCGCAATGAAAGCGATCGCCGCCACGGTCGCGACGCAAGGAGGCAGCACGTTCCAGATGAACATGTTCTCGATCGTGAACGCGGCATTCGACGTGGCGGTGACCCGGCTCGTCAGCACACCGGGCAGGCGGTTCGAGAAATAGCTCGGCGAATGGCCCATCAAATGTTCGAAGAGCGCGCGCCGCAGATCGCCGGTGACGCGGACGAAGGCGCTCGCCGCGATCCAGCCTGCGACGCGCCAAAGCAGATTATCCGCGGCGATAAAGCCGGCGAGGAGGGCGAGCGCGGTCCAGGGACTTGTCTGTCCGGGCGTTCCCTTGGCGAGACAATCGACCAGAAATTTGATCGCATATTGCGTGCTGACGGAGAAGCCGACCGCAGCGAGCACGCAGATCAGAATGATGAGGTGCGAAACCGGCTGAAGCTTGACGTAACGGAGAAGAAAAGCGACGGGGCGGCGCGCATATCGACAAAGATCATCCATGCGGACTATTCCCCCCGCTTAAGTTGTGCATCGATTGGAATACTGGCCAGCGGTCGGACAGGGCGCGCTCCAAAACTCGGTCAGCAAACGCCAACGATAAACGCGGCAATAAGTTCCTGCCTCGGCTCGCGCAGCCTGATCACAATTGCTGCGCTACGACTGCTTTGCATTGAACGATTTAACGCGTCCGGGCGTTGCCTTTGGCTTTTGCCGCGACACGAGTTTGCGGCCGACGATCGCGCCCCTCGAAAGACAAGGACGTTGTTCATGCGTATCGCCCAGATAGCGCCTTTATACGAAGCGGTTCCGCCGCGCCTTTACGGCGGCACGGAGCGTGTGGTTTCCTGGCTCACGGAGGAATTGGTGGCGCAAGGCCACGATGTCACCTTATTCGCGAGCGGCGATTCACGCACTTCGGCAAAGCTTGAGCCGATGTGGCCCTGCGCCTTGCGGCTCGATGGCTCGGTGCGCGAACCCACCGCGCTTCACGTGGCGATGCTCGAACACATTTACCGGCGTTCAAACGAATTTGATCTGTTGCATTTTCATCTCGATTATTTTCCGTTCTCATTGTTTCTGCGCCAAACGACGCCCTTCGTGACCACCT
>JAJXZN010000075.1 GCA_021780015.1 Pseudomonadota bacterium | reverse complement strand
CAATACGCTCGTCGTCGCGGCCGTCGGAATCGTCTTTGCGAGCCTCATCGGCTTTGCCATCGGCGCCGCGCGGCTGTCGCACCATCTCATCGTCGCGAAATGCGCCGGCGCCTATGTCGAGGCGTTGCGCAACGTGCCGCTGCTGTTGCAGATCCTCTTTTGGTACAATGCGGTGCTTAAGGCTTTGCCGGCGCCGCGCGCATCGCTCGCCTTTCCGGGTCACATCTTTCTCAACAACCGCGGCCTGTTCGTGCCGGCGCCGAGCGTCTCGCCGATCGGCGTTTCGTTGCCGGTCTTTCATGGTTTCAATTTCACCGGCGGGGCAAAACTCTCGCCGGAATTCGTCGCCCTGACTCTGGCGCTGATCCTTTATACCGCCGCCTTCATCGCCGAGATCGTCCGCGCCGGTATCGCCGGCGTGCCGAAAGGGCAGGGCGAAGCCGCCGCGGCGCTCGGCCTCAATGCGCGGCAAGCACGAAAATACGTCACCATCCCTCAGGCGCTGCGGCTCATCGTGCCGCCGCTCACCAGTCAATATCTGAACCTTTTCAAGAATTCTTCTCTCGCCGTCTTCATCGGCTATCCGGATCTCGTGCAGGTCTTCGCCGGCACGGTGCTGAACCAGACGGGCGCGGCGGTGCCGGTGATCGCCGTGACCATGGCGGTCTATCTCTTTGTCTCGCTCATCGTCGCGGGCGCGATGAATCTTTATAATCGCCACATCGCCGGGGGCGCGCACTGATGCCGGCTGCTTATGTCCGTGCCGCACCGGCACCCATCCTGCCGCCGCCAGCCGCGACGGGTCGGCGCTTGCGGACGCTGCGCGATCTCTTCGGCGCGCCACAATCTCTGCTGCTCACCGCGATCGGGCTCGCCCTGATCGTCTGGCTCGTGCCGGAGTTGTTGCGCTATTTCGTCATCGATGCCGTCTGGGCGGGCGATGCGGCGGCGTGCCGTGCGGCGCATGGCGCCTGCTGGGCTTTCATCGGCGAGAAACTGCCGTATTTCGTCTATGGCGCCTATCCGCCGGATCAGCGCTGGCGGGTCAATCTCGTCTTCGCGACTGGCGCCGTTCTCGTCATCTGGCTGCTCACGCCGCGGGCGCCGGCGCGGCGGCTCGGCGCTTGGCTCGCTTTTCTCGTCTATCCGGTCCTTGCCTTCATTTTGCTCTATGGTTGGCCAGCGATCGGTCTCGCCCGCATCACCAGCGACCGATGGGGCGGGATGCTCGTCACGTTGATCGTTGCCATCTTCGGCATCGTCGTCTCACTGCCGCTCGGCATTTTGCTGGCGCTCGGCCGGCGCTCGCGTTTGCCGGCAGTGCGGATCACAAGCACGGCCTTTATCGAATTCATGCGCGGCGTGCCGATGATTGCCGTTCTCTTCATGGCCGATACGATGCTGCCGCTGTTCTTGCCCGAAGGTTTCGAGCCGGACCGGCTGGTGCGGCCGCTCGTCGGCGTCGCGCTGTTTGCTTCGGCCTATATGGCCGAGGTCGTGCGCGGCGGCTTGCAAGCGCTACCGAAGGGCCAAAGCGAGGCGGGCAAAGCACTTGGCCTGCGCTATTGGGGGATTGAGCGGCTGATTGTGCTGCCGCAAGTCTTGCGGCTCACGCTTCCGGCGATCACCGGCACCTTCATCGGCCTGTTCAAGGATACGACCTTGGTTGCGACCGTCGGTATTTTCGATTTTCTGCGCACGGTCGATTCGGCGCGGCTCGATCCGAACTGGTCCGGTCCGACGATCACGACGACCGCTTATAGTTTCGCCGCGCTCGTCTATTTCATCTGCTGCTTCGGCATGTCGCGCTACGCGCTGAGCCTCGAACGGCGGCTCGCGGCGCGCTATGGCCGCCCAACGGGGTGAAGCCAACATGACCGAAACGTCTCTCCGCGCCGTCGAAATCGAGCACCTGAACAAATGGTATGGCCGGTTCCATGTCCTGCGCGACATCAACGTCAGCGTCACGCCGGGCGAGCGCATCGTCATCTGCGGCCCCTCGGGGTCCGGCAAATCGACGCTGATCCGCTGCATCAACGGGCTTGAGGACTTCCAGCAAGGACGCCTTGCCGTCGACGGGATGGCGCTCACACGCGCGTCGCTCGCCGCCGTGCGGCGCGATGTCGGCATGGTCTTCCAGCACTTCAACCTGTTCTCGCATCTAACCGTGCTGGAGAATTGCACCTTGGCGCCGGTCGAGGTGCGCAAAATGCCGCGCCGCGCCGCGCAGGATCTCGCCCGGCATTATCTGGCGCGCGTCAAGATGAGCGACCATGCGGGCAAATATCCGGCGCAGCTCTCAGGCGGCGAACAGCAGCGCGTCGCCATCGCCCGGGCGCTTTGCATGAGCCCTAAGATCATGCTGTTCGACGAGCCGACCTCGGCGCTCGATCCGGAAGCGGTGAAGGACGTGCTCGATCTGATCATGACGCTCACGGCCGAGGAGCGGACGACCATGCTTTGCGTGACCCACGAGATGGGCTTCGCGCGTCAAGTCGCGGACCGGGTGATTTTCATGGCGGAAGGCGAGATCGTCGAGATCAATCAGCCTGAAGCCTTCTTCACCGCCCCGCAGCATAACCGCACGAAGCTCTTTCTGAGCCAGATCCTTCGCTGAAGCTTGCGGGGCAAGGGCGAAGGTTGCGCTGGATGACATGCGGAAGCGACTGCCATGGCGGCGCTCGGCCGACGCAACCCAATCCCATGCCAATTCGATGTGACATTTTCCGAAAAGTTCCTTAAAGATTTTGTGATTTCCCCAGAATTAACAACGGGATAGAACAGGAACAAAGCACGCATTTCCGCCAACCCAATGATTGAGCAGCACTATTGTCCAATCTTTGCGGTGGGAGATTTTTTAGGCCGCTTGACGAAGGAAC
>JAJXZN010000044.1 GCA_021780015.1 Pseudomonadota bacterium | reverse complement strand
ATCCGCCCTATCCATAAGACTTTTTCGGTCTGATCGGAGAGATCACGCGTCGAAGTCGAAATGCGCCAGCACCGGGACGTGGTCGGACGGCCGCTCCCAGCTGCGGCTTTCGCGCACGACCTTCATGCCGCGCAGCGCCGCAGCGAGGCTCGTGCTTGTCCAAATGTGATCGAGGCGGCGGCCCTTGTCGGCCTTCGCCCAGTCGGGCGAGCGATAGCTCCACCACGTATAGAGCCGCTCTTCGGGCGGCACGTAGCGGCGGAGCGCATCGACCCAGGGACCGGCGGCGAACACCTTGCCGAGCTTTTCGACCTCGACCGGGGTGTGGCTGACCACCTTGAGCAGCGCCTTGTGGTTCCAGACATCGGTCTCGAGCGGCGCGATATTGAGATCGCCCACCATCATGGCGTCGCCGCCGGCGATGCGGTCGGCGCGGATCCAGCTCGCCATTTCGTCAAGAAAGGCGAGCTTATGCGCGAATTTCGGGTTGATCGCGGGGTCCGGCTCGTCGCCGCCGGCTGGCACATAGAAATTATGCAGGGTGAAAGCGCGGATATTGGTCGGCGCCAGCGTCACGCTGACGTGGCGGGCGTCGCCCTTGTCGCAGAACGGGCGCCGGTCGATGATCCCGAACGGGATTTTCGAGACGATGGCGACGCCGTGATAGCCCTTCTGGCCATTGAGCGCGATATGGCTATAGCCGAGCTTGCGGAAGGCGGCGGCGGGAAATTCGGCGTCCCGGCACTTCGTCTCCTGCAGGCAGAGAACGTCCGGCGCATGGGCGATCAGGAATTTGCCGACGAGATCGATACGAAGACGGACGGAATTGATATTCCAGGTGGCGACAGTGAAAGGCAATTTCGACTCGGAAACGGTGATTTCGCCCGATTGAGCACAAGCCGCCGTCGCGCCGCAAGAAAAGCCTCGCCGCCGTCACAGGTTTTTGCCCGGCTGTAGGGGTCAAAAAATTAGGGCGTCCGACCGAAATCGGACGCCCGTGGAGCGACACTGTGCCGGGAGGGGGTCCGGCGAAGCCGGCGAGACCGAACGGGGGGAATTCGTCAGGCCGGCCGTATCACTCTCCTGTGAGGAGATAGGCTTGGCCCCATGCGGCTGCAAGACCGGCCGCAAATTATTGCCAACAGTTAATTGCTCTGGTTGAGGAACCGGCTGCTTGAGCCGTCCAGCCGATTCGAGCGGATTTGGAAGACGGACGGATCGGGCGGCGTCGTCCTGTCGACATTGAACAGCGAGACGAGGGTCTCGTTGCCCTGCGGGTCGGTGACTTCCCATTGCTTGAGCTGGAAGCTCGCCGGATCGAACATCAGCTTGATGCGCGACGTCCCGCCGAAGGTTTCGTTGTCGACGACCGTGATCGTCACATTATCCGGATCGCTCGTGACGTCTTGCACCGCCACGTCGTGCAGCAGGTCGATGCGATCCTTGAGCAGGAATTTCAGCGGCGTCTGCCAGATGAAATAGAAATCCTGCGTCGCCATTTTGCGGTCGACGACGGCGACGGTCATGCCGTCGGCGACGATGTCGAGCGTCGCGGGTTCCGCATATTCGAAGCGCAGCTTGCCCGGCTTCTGCACATAGACCTTGCCTTCCGAGCGGCGGTCGCCGCTGATCTGGACGAAATCGCCGATCATGGTCCGCGTCGAATTGAAATAATCATCCGCCTTCTGGATCGCGACATGCGGATCGATCGGCGTGAACGGCTGGGTCGAAGCCGGCGCGGCGGCGGGCGGCGTCGCCGGCGCCGGCGCCGCGGGATGCGGTTTTGGCGGCGGGGCTGCGGCGGGATCGGCGAAGGCCGCCGCGGGCAGAGCCAGGGCCGCAAGAACGAGAATTGAAACGCCTGCGCGCTTCAAGCTGGTCATCGACATGAATTTCGCCTTTCGCGCCCGGCGCCGATTCGTTCGCAAGAAAGTTTAGCACGAAACCGCCGCATTCGGCGCACCGGACCTGTGCGGTCCGATCGTGCTGCGTACAGCGAGCGGTAATCGGGCGATGTGGCGGCAATAGGACGGCTCGGACGCCGCCCTGCCCTAATAATCCGCCGCCGGTTCGAAGGCGCCGCGGTCAATGCCGCCGCCGACCAGGATGGTGCGTTTGCCGGAATGGTTCGGCGCGCTGACGACGCCTTCCTTTTCCATCCGCTCGACCAAGGAGGCGGCCTTGTTGTAGCCGACGGAGAGCCGGCGTTGCACATAACTCGTCGAACATTTCTTGTCGCGTAGGACAATGGCGACGGCGCGGTCGTAAAGATCGCCGCCTTCTTCGCCCTCGGCGCCGGTCGGGAAGCTTTCGCCGTCTTCGCCGGCCGGCTCGTCCTCGACCATGATGGCATCGAGATATTCCGGCGCGCCCTGGCTCTTGAGATGTGCGACGACCTTCTCGACTTCGCCGTCGGAGACGAAGGGGCCGTGCACGCGCATGATGCGGCCGCCGCCGGCCATGTAGAGCATGTCGCCCTGGCCGAGCAATTGTTCGGCGCCCTGCTCGCCGAGGATGGTGCGGCTGTCGATCTTCGACGTCACCTGGAACGACACGCGGGTCGGGAAATTCGCCTTGATCGTACCAGTGATGACATCGACCGAAGGGCGCTGCGTCGCCATGATCAGATGGATGCCAGCGGCGCGCGCCATCTGTGCGAGGCGCTGGATCGCGCCTTCGATGTCCTTGCCGGCGACCATCATCAGGTCGGCCATTTCGTCGACGATGATGACGATATAGGGCAGGACCGACAGGTCCATCTCCTCCTGCTCGTAGACCGCTTCGCCGGTCTCGCGGTCGAAGCCCGTCTGCACCGTGCGACTGACCGTCTGGCCCTTCGCCGCAGCCTCGGCGACCTTGGTGTTGAAGCCGTCGATATTGCGCAAGATCGGA
>JAJXZN010000003.1:1818-2893 GCA_021780015.1 Pseudomonadota bacterium | reverse complement strand
GCCGGAGCCGGGCCGAAGCCATCGGTGATCTGGGTGAACGACGGAATGCCGGGCGCATTGAAATCCGGCCAGCCGAATTTGTAGACGACGCCCGAGGTGATCGTCTGAGCGTAGGGATGGAAGTGGATGCTGTTAAGCGGCCCCAGCGCGCCGGTATCGGCCAAATTGCGCGCGCTATAATCGGCGAAGCGATATTCCGTCCGCCAGAACCAGCCAGGGGCAAACAGGGTCTCGAAGCCGACGCCGGCAAACCAGCCGTTCGCCGTGAAACCGGGAATCGAATTGCCGCTGAAGGCGCCGGTGAAGGACCCGTATAGGGTCGAGCCGGTGAAATGCGCTTGGGTGAAGCCGGCATTGCCATAGATGAGAAGGTCCGGCGTCATCAGCCAGCCCAAGCGGCCGCCGGCCGCCCATGACCAGTTCTGATTGGTGTTGCCGCTCAATCCCGCGCCCGCATCCTGGATGATGCCGGTCATGCGGCCATAGGTGCCGTCGCCAAAGACGCCGGCGACGAAATGATCGGCGAATTGATAGTCAAAGCCTGCGCCGACGCGGCCGAGGAAGCCGCGGCCGCCTTGGACTTCGTTGGTCCCGGCGATGGCCGTCGTGGTGTTGCCGTCCCATTCGCCGTAACCGCCCGAGGCGTCGAGATAGAACCCGGTCCAGCTCAAAACCGGCGGCGGCGGCGCATAGACCGGAGGCGCTTTGGTGGAAGGCAGGTCCGCAGCGAGGGCAGGGCCGGCGATCAGCGCCATAACCAAGCCGACCGTCCCATGAAATGTCTTCACAGCCCCTCCGCAATGCTCGAACCCACGGCCTGCGAATCTGCAAGCGCGCCACCATTGTCAGATTAAGGCAGACTCCAACCAAAACCTGTCACCCCAAGGCAACGGCAGGGAGATTTCAGCTCTTAAGCGTTGCAGTCGGCCACACGATTGGAAAAATTTGATTTGTCGTTAACGCAAATTCGCCGATGTGATTTTTCCCTTTGATCCCGTACGTTTGCGTACCGCTTTTGGACGCGGAAATGCGAAGAGATTGCATGGTCTTAGGCGGATACCAAAATGCAACACCG
>JAJXZN010000003.1:0-1808 GCA_021780015.1 Pseudomonadota bacterium | reverse complement strand
CTGGGCCCACTCCCAAGTCTTGCATGCCGCAATCGCGCGGCCGCCAGTGCTGAACATTTAAAGTTTTAGCAAGGCCGCGCGCGCAGCTTCATCCGCGAAGCGGGGTCACGATGCGGCATGCGGAAGACGGGGGATTCGGGTTGGATAGCTTAAAGTTCTGGCCGCGCTTGGCTTATATCGGGCGCTCCGGCACTCCGACGAAGTCGGCTCGCGTATCGGCCTTCTTCTTTGCGCCGCTCGCCGTTGCGGCTGTCGCCGCGCTTGGGCTTGGCGGTTGTGCGCAACAACCGGTCGGAGTCCATTCCTCCGAATATTTCCCGCAATCGATCTATGGCGCGGCAAGTCCGCGCGTCGTTGCCGACGGCGAAGCGGTTCCGCACGGCGGCGGCAAATATCTCGTCGGCCATCCCTATATGGTCGCCGGGCACATGTATTATCCGAGCGAGCGCAAGCATTATGTCGCCGTCGGCTATGCCTCTTGGTACGGCGATGCGTTCCACGGCCGCCGCACCGCGAACGGCGAAATTTTCGACCGCAATTCGATCTCGGCCGCGCATCCGACCATGCCGCTGCCGAGCTATGCGCGCGTCACCAATCTGCGCAATCATTACTCGATGGTCGTGCGGGTCAACGACCGCGGCCCCTTCGCGCCGGGCCGTATCATGGACGTGTCGCGCCGCGTCGCCGACCTGCTCGATTTCCGCCGCACCGGCACAACGAAGGTGAAGATCGAATATCTCGGCCGCGCGAGCCTCGAAGGGTCCGACGACGAGAAATTGGCGTCCACCTTGCGCAACGACGGGTCGACACCATCCGGCGCGCCGAGCATGCTGGCCAACGCCGATGCTGCCGACGAGCCGGTGCAGACCGCCTCGGCCGATCCGAACGATGTGCCGCAAACGGCGCCGGCCGTGGCGCAGCAACAGCCTGCTGCGGCCCAGCCGGGAGACGGCAGCGAATCCGCCGATGCTTTGCCGCCCGGCCATATTTTCGTAGGCAAGGTGCCGATGCCCCCGATACGCCCCTTCGATCTCGAAACGATCCCCGGCGCCGGCGTGCCGATCGGCGAGACCGCCGCCCAATAAATCGCAATGCGCCTGATTTCGGTTCGCCGCGCGGATCGATCGTGCAAACCGGTGCGTCGATCTGCGAGGTGCGTTGATTTCTCGCGGCCGTGGACGCATGTTGCAGACGCTTGATCGCGGCGATTTCGGTCGCCCCAGTTCTGGCTGGCGCGCATTGGACGTTTGAAGTTCGAGCCGGGCAGGCCGATTCGAGAGTTCCGCGCGTACGTCCAAACTTTCGGACGTGATCGATTCTCAATCGCCGCTGCGGCGGCGCGGAGTCCGGAGCGGATGAGGACGGACGTGAATCGGGCGATGAGCCGCAGTCTTGGAAAAATAGCCGCGCTGATTTTCGTCGCGTTGATAGCGTCCGGGCCGGCCCAGGCGGAGCAGGCGTTTCAGACCAGCGTTCCCTCGGCCATCTTGATCGACGCCGATTCGCAGACCGTCCTTTTCGAGAAGAATGCCGACGCGCCGGAGACGCCGGCCTCGACCGCCAAAATCATGACGGCGGAACTCGTCTTTCGCGCCTTGGCGCAGGGCCGCCTGAAACTCGACGATATGTTTGAGGTCAGCGAAAATGCCTGGCGGACCGGGGGCGCCATGGCGCGTGGCTCGACCATGTTCGCCGTCCTTCACAGCCGGATCAGGGTCGAGGATTTGATCCGCGGCCTCGTCGTCGTCTCCGGCAACGATGCGGCGATCGTACTCGCCGAAGGCATTGCGGGTTCGGAAGGCGCCTTT
>JAJXZN010000141.1 GCA_021780015.1 Pseudomonadota bacterium | reverse complement strand
TAGCCTGGTTGCCCAAATCGAGCCCCATCGGGCGTGATGGCCTGAAGCTTGATCGAACTGAACCCGTTCGGCAGGTGCACAGTGATGATCGCAACTGCCAGAACGATCGCCATCGGAATGCTCGCCACGGGAATGAAGGCGCCTGCGAGCACAGTGAAACCGCCGAAAAGCTCGGTGAGAATTGTCGCCCAGGCGAGAAGGCCTGGAACCGGCATATGGAGGACTGCGAGAATCGCCGTGAAGTGTTCCGGGCCTCGCGCAAGCTTTGCCCAGCCGTGCTCCATGAATCCATATCCGATGATCAGACGAAGCGGGAGGCCCACCAAGCTTTTTCGCGCGACTGCAAAATTCGGTCCATGCTGTGATCCTGGAGTTTGTCTATGCTGTCCTTTCGTTTTGACGGGTGGACTTGCTACGCCGCGCGGCGATATTTGTGCGCATCCGTGGGAATAACACTTATTCCGGATTTGAATTGATCGCCGACGCCGGGCCCTGCGGCGACAAGGCGATGGGGCGTGGGCAGGATCGTTGCGCCTCGGCTTCTCCGAAAACCGCTTCGCACTTTGCGGTCCGATGCTCTATAGGGTCCGGCATAGACGAGCCCCAGCCGATCATGCCGCTCTATTTCGCCTATGGCGCCAATATGAATGTCGCTGCCATGCTCCAGCGCGCGCCCCGTTCGCGCGTGCTCGGCCGGGCAAAGCTCGCGCGGCACAAGTTCTTCATCATGAAGTCTGGCTTTGCATCGGTGAGGCGCGACCCCTATGCCGATGTGCATGGCGTCCTCTTCGATCTCGCGCTCTCCGACGTGCCGGCGCTGGACCGCTATGAGGAAGTCGGCCGCGGCCTTTATACCAAGGTGACTCAGCCTGTTCTGCGCGAGGGAACCGCATCCGTCCGCGCCTTGGTCTATCTCGGCGCCAGCGCAGCGGAAGGCAGGCCGAGCGCCGCCTATCTCGATGCCATTCTGGAAGGCGCCAGGGAAAACGGCCTGCCGGAGGATTATATCGCGTTTCTCGCCGGCTTCGGCGGTGTCGAGGCGGGGCAGGGCGGCCGCCTGCGCGCCATCAAAGCGAAGGATGTCTGACGTGGCCGCCGCGATCGCGCGCGATGTCGCAATCCTGCGCAGCACGGTGACGGCGTGGCGCGCGGCCGGCGCGCGCATTGCGCTGGTGCCGACGATGGGCGCGCTGCATGAAGGCCATCTGTCGCTCGTCGCCACGGCGAAGGCGCGTGCTGACCGCGTCATCCTGTCGATCTTCGTGAACCCTGCACAATTCGCGCCCAGCGAAGACTTCGGCGCCTATCCGCGCAGCTTCGCGCAAGACGTTGCGGCATTCACCGCGGCGGGCGGCGATCTCGTCTTCGCGCCGGAGATTGCCGAGGTCTATCCGGCGGGCTTTGCCACCAAGGTCAGTCTCGCAGGGCCGGCAACCGCGGGGCTTGAAGACAAATTCCGTCCCGATCATTTCGCTGGCGTCGCGACGGTCGTCGCCAAACTGCTGATCATGGCCAAGCCCGATTTCGCGGTCTTCGGCGAGAAGGATTATCAGCAGCTCGCAGTGATCCGCCAGATGGCCCGCGATCTCAATCTGGAGCCTGAGATTGTCGGCGCTCCGACGGTGCGGACCGAAGACGGGCTCGCGCTCTCTTCGCGCAATGTCTATCTGACGCCGCAGGAGCGCGCCACGGCCCCGCTCCTGCACGCCGCGCTTGAGCAGTGCCGTCAGGCCATCGCATCCGGCGTCGCGGTCGATGCGGCCGTGGCGAAGGCACAAGCCACGCTCGCCGCCGCCGGGTTCGCCGTCGATTATGTCGCCGCGCGGCATGCCGAGACGCTGGCGCCGCTGGTGTCTGCGGCCGACGGACCGATCCGCCTGCTTGTCGCCGCCCGGCTGGGGACGACGCGGCTTGTCGACAATATCGCCGCTTAGCGGCAGTGGCGTGCGATGGCGGCTAAGCTTGCTTACGCAGGACCGCCGCTTCACATTTCTTCGCGTTCCGCTTCGGACCACAGAGGCGGCCAAATGTTCATGGGCTCGATTCGGACGAAACCGTTTCGCGGCCGATGCTCAAGGGAGGAAAGATGCGGATCGGCGTCGATCTCGGCGGCACGAAAATCGAAGCGATTGCGCTCGGCGATCACGGCGAAACCCTCGACCGCCGGCGCACGCCGACGCCAACCGGCGATTATCAGGCCATCCTCGACGCGATCGGCGATCTTGTCGTCGGGCTCGAAGCCGACTTCGGCGAGAAGGCCACGGTCGGCATTGCAACGCCGGGTTCGATGTCGCCCAAGACCGGCTTGATGCGCAATTCCAATACGCTGATCATGAACGGTCGGCCTTTCGTCCGCGACATCGCCAAAGTGCTCGCCCGCGATATTCACACCGAAAACGACGCCAATTGTCTGGCGCTGTCGGAAGCGGTCGACGGGGCCGCGGCGGATGCCGCTTCGGTCTTTGGTGTGATCCTTGGGACGGGAGTCGGCGGCGGCCTCGTTCTCGACCGCAAGCTCATCACCGGCCACAATCGAGTGGCCGGAGAATGGGGCCACACCCCGCTGCCCCTCAACGAAGTCGAGCGGCGGCTGCCGCCGCGACAATGTTTCTGCGGCCATCTCGATTGTATCGAGACCTTTCTTTGCGGCGGCGCCTTCGCGGCCGAGCATCGCCAGCGGACCGGCCGGGACTTGAGCGCGACCTTGATCGGCGAAGCCGCCGCGTCGCGCGAGGAGATCGACTACCTCTGTGCCCAGGTGAACCGCTACTTCGCGCAACCGGTGACACCGGATCAGGTGGTGTGGACCTACAGCGGCGTCCGTCCGCTCCTCTACGACGAGGCCGGCGACCTCGCCAAGGTCACGCGCGACTACCGTCTCGAACTCGACGCTGCCGACG
>JAJXZN010000278.1 GCA_021780015.1 Pseudomonadota bacterium | reverse complement strand
TGTCGTGCTTTGCGATACCAATGGCGGCACGCTGCCGCATGAGGTCGAGCATATCGTCGCCGCGGTCGCCAAACATATTCCCAATGACCGCATCGGCATCCATGCGCATAACGATACGGAAAACGCCGTCGCCAATTCGCTCGCCGCGGTGCGCGCCGGCGCGCGGCAGATCCAAGGCACGTTGAACGGCCTTGGCGAGCGCTGCGGCAATGCCAATCTCGTCTCGCTCATCCCGACGCTGCTGCTGAAGAAGGATTATGCCGGGGCCTTCGACATCGGCGTCTCGCGCGATCAGCTCGCCGCCCTGACCAAAGTCAGCCATACGCTCGACGAGCTCTTGAACCGCGCGCCGGACCGGCATGCGCCTTATGTCGGCGCTTCGGCCTTTGCGACCAAGGCCGGCATCCATGCCTCGGCGGTGATGAAGGACCCGGCGACCTATGAGCACATCGCGCCGGAGGCGGTCGGCAATCAGCGCCGCCTCCTGGTTTCGAGTCAGGCCGGCAAATCGAACATTCTCGCCGAGCTCGAACGGCTCGGGGTCGCCCTCGACAAGGACGACCCGCGCCTCGGCCGGCTGCTCGAGGACGTGAAAGAGAAGGAGGCGCAGCTTTACGCCTATGAAGGCGCCGACGCCTCTTTCGAGCTTCTGGCGCGGCGCAGTCTCGGCACGGTGCCGAATTATTTCGAGGTCGAGCGTTTCAGCGTGAACGCCGAGCACCGCCGCAATGCCGAGGGCGACTATGTCACCGTTTCGGAAGCGGTGGTGAAGCTGCGCATCGGTGACGACACGTCCATCTCGGTTGCGGAAGGCAACGGGCCGATCAACGCGCTCGATCTGGCACTGCGCAAGGATCTCGGCAAATATCAGCCGCTGGTCGAGGATTTGGAGCTCGTCGACTATCGCGTCCGCGTCTTCCAAGGCGGCACGGATGCGGTGACGCGCGTGCTGATCGAGTTCAGCGACGGCAGCGGCGAGAATTGGTCCACGGTCGGGGTCTCGGCCAATATCATCGACGCCTCGTTCCAGGCGTTGACCGACGCGATCACCTACCGCTTGTTGAAAGCCGGCGCCGAATAGAGTGTTTTCGAGCGAAGTGGATACCGGTTCGCGTGAAGAAAATACGTCTCATCGAGAAAATAGAAAACGCCCGCCGGATGGGAGGAAGATCCGGCGGGCGTTTTAGCGCGAGTCGCGGGGAACAAGCTCTCGCGGCAAGACCGGCCCCCGTGCCGAGGACAATCGAAACAAACCTCAAGGCACCAAAAACCGGGTTGATATTTTATTAAACGACTTCGCAGCGCAGCAGAAGTTTGAATATTGCGGCGCTGTTATGCGCAATCCGCATGGAATGGGGATTTCTCCCGGCCGATTACAGTCATATGAGGCAGCTATTGTCTTGAATCTGCCAAATTCGCGGCAATTGCGATAGGAAACCTGAATAGACCTATGTGACTCGCGCATAAGGACACGGGTCAGGAGGCCCCCGTATCTCTCGGCATTCAGCGCCTATTCCGCAGCGTCCTTCCGCGGACTCATGCGCCGTTCGAGGATCGGCTTCAGATAATGGCCGGTATGGCTCTTGGCGACTTTGACAATGTCCTCCGGCGTTCCTTGCGCGACAATCGTGCCGCCGCCATCGCCGCCTTCGGGACCAAGGTCGATGATCCAGTCCGCTGTCTTGATGACATCGAGATTATGCTCGATCACGACGACGCTGTTGCCGCCTTCGACCAGTTCGTGCAGCACATCGAGCAGCTTGGCGACATCGTGGAAATGCAGGCCGGTTGTCGGCTCGTCCAGGATATAGAGCGTTCGGCCGGTGGCGCGGCGGGCGAGTTCCTTGGCGAGCTTCACTCGCTGCGCCTCGCCGCCTGACAAGGTATTGGCCTGCTGGCCGACCTTGATATAGCCGAGGCCGACGCGCGACAAAGTCTCCATCTTCTCGCGGATGGACGGAACGGCCTTGAACAAGTTCCCCGCTTCCTCGACGGTCATGTTGAGCACGTCGGCGATCGACTTGTCGCGATATTTGACCTCCAGCGTCTCGCGCTCATAGCGTGTACCCTTGCAGACATCGCAGGTCACATAGACGTCCGGCAGAAAGTGCATTTCGATCTTGATGACGCCGTCGCCCTGGCAGGCCTCGCAGCGGCCGCCCTTCACGTTGAACGAAAAGCGCCCGGGCAGATAGCCGCGCGCCTTGGCCTCGGGCAGGCCGGCGAACCATTCGCGGATCGGCGTGAAGGCGCCGGTATAGGTCGCGGGATTTGAGCGCGGCGTGCGGCCGATCGGCGATTGATCGATGTCGATGACTTTGTCGAGATGCTGCAGGCCCTCGATTGCCTTATGCGGTGAGGGATGTTCGGCTGCGCCGTTGAGCTTGCGCGCCACCGCTTTGTACAGCGTATCGACGATGAGCGTCGACTTGCCGCCGCCGGAAACGCCGGTGACGCAAGTGAAAAGCCCGAGCGGTATATCGACGTTGACATCCTTCAGATTGTTGCCGGTGGCGTCGATGATCTTGAGCTTGCGCGCCGGATCGGGCTTGCGCCGCATGCGCGGCACCGGCACCTGCAGCCGGCCGGACAGATATTGCCCGGTGAGCGACTTCGCATCCTCCATAATCTCGGTCGCCGTGCCCTGGGCAACGATCTCGCCGCCATGAATGCCGGCGCCGGGGCCGACATCGACGACATGGTCGGCCGTCAGGATCGCGTCCTCGTCATGTTCGACAACGATGACGCTGTTGCCGAGATCGCGCAGCCGCCGCAACGTCTCAAGCAATTTGGCATTGTCGCGCTGATGCAGGCCGATCGACGGCTCGTCGAGCACATAGAGCACGCCGGTGAGGCCGGAGCCGATCTGCGAGGCAAGGCGGATGCGCTGGCTCTCGCCGCCCG
>JAJXZN010000105.1 GCA_021780015.1 Pseudomonadota bacterium | reverse complement strand
GAATCGGGCATCGATCTCGGCGCGGAAGCCGCGCCGGTCGCCGAAGATTTGCCGGAGACGGTCGCGCCGGAGGCCGACACGCAGACCGAGCATTTCGAATTGCTCGCCGCGCCGCGCGGGGCCCCGGACGATTTGGCGAAGCTGCATGGCGTCGGCCCGCAGGTCGTCAAGAAGCTCAACGACGCCGGCGTCTTCCATTATTGGCAGATCGCCGCGCTGACGCCGGACGAGGCGAAAAAGCTCGATCAGGATCTCAAGCTTGGCGGCCGCGTCGAGCGTGACGGCTGGGCCGAACAGGCCAAGGGCCTGATGGCAGCGGAATAAACGGCCCTTGGGCCGGGCGGGCTGATCCCGTCGCAATACCAGCCGATGCGTGCGCCGCATCGGCTGCGCTCTTTTCGAATTGACTGAAGGATGAACGCGATGGCGAATGTCACGGCGGCATTGGTGAAGGAGCTGCGCGAAAAGACCGGCGCCGGCATGATGGATTGCAAGACGGCGCTGTCGGAGTCGAACGCCGATCTTGAAGCGGCGGTCGATTGGCTGCGCAAGAAGGGCCTGTCGAAGGCGGCGAAGAAATCCGGCCGTATTGCCGCGGAAGGCCTCATCGCGCTCGCCGTCGAGCCGCTGCAGGGCGTCGCCGTCGAACTGAATTCCGAGACCGATTTCGTCGCCCGCAACGAGGATTTTCAGAAGATTGCCCGCAACATCGCCGAGGTCGCGGTCAAGTCAGGCTTGACCGATGCCGAAGCCTTGAAGGCAGCCGCCTATCCGGGCGGCGGCACGGTCGCCGAGGCGATTGCCAATGGCATTGCCACGATCGGCGAAAATCTCAATCTGCGCCGTGCTGCCTCGGTTGCGGTCGGGCAGGGCGTGATCGGTTCTTACGTGCATACGCCGGTCGCCGACCGGCTCGGCAAGATCGGCGTGCTCGTGGCGCTCGAATCGACCGGCAAGACCGACGTTCTGGCGCCGCTTGCCCGTCTCATTGCACTGCATGTCGCGGCGGCGAGCCCGCTCGCGGTGGATGCATCGGGCATCGATCCGGATGTCATCGCGCGCGAGAAGAAGGTGCTGGCCGAGAAGAATGCCGGCAAGCCGCCGCATGTGTTGGAAAAGATCGTCGAATCGGGCCTGAAGACCTATTACAAAGAGGTCACCTTGCTCGAACAGCCCTCGATCCATGCCGAGCACAGCAACAAGACCATCGGTCAGGTGCTGAAAGAGGCCGAAGGGGCCGCCGGCGCGCCGGTGACGCTCAAGGGCTTCGTGCGCTATGCGCTGGGCGAGGGCATCGAGAAGCAGGAAACCGATTTCGCCGCCGAAGTCGCGGCCGCCTCGGGGCAGGGATAGGACGGCCGGGGGGTCGTCTTACCGGCGCTTTTTGGCAGGCTTAGCCGGCCGTTTCGTCGGCTTCGCCGTTTTCTTCGCGGCACGCGATTTCTTCTTCACGCGGGATTTCTTCACCGGCTTGGCGCTCACCGCCTTGCGGACGCGGCGGCGGCTCGCCAGGATTTCGGCAAGCGGCACCGGCCGGTATTCGAAGACATCGATGCCGACGTCATATTGGCGCGGCAGTTCCTTCAGCTTGCCGTGCGAATGGCCGTGAAGGTCGATTGAGCCCTTGGTACTCAGATGCCAGGTCCGGAACGGATAATGGCAGAGGACGACCAAGCGGCCGTCGAGGACGAGTTCGGCATAATAGGATATGCTGGCCCAGGCGCTGCTCGCGGTCACCGCAGGGGAATCATTGTTGCCGATGATGAGATGCTTGCGGCCGTTGAGCGCGGCGAGCCATCTTTCGACGGCCGTCGCATCCATCGTCACGGCAAAATCACCGAGATGATAAACCTCGTCGTCGGGGCCGACGATGGCGTTCCAGCGGGCGATCAGCCCGGCATCGTGCTCAGCGATCGTCTTGAACGGACGCTTGTCGATGCGGATGCGCCGCGCATCGCCGAAATGCGTATCGCTCGTAAAAAAGACCGCCATGACATCCCGATGTTACGAGTCGTTGCGGGGGCAGCGACTCGTTTTAACACGGAATGCCGCGTTTCGTTCGGATTGGCTTACAGGGTCGCCTTGATCCCGACGTAGATTTCGAGCGGCGGCCCGACGGTGACGGAGCGGGGATCGTTGAATTGCGGGAAACCGGCGAAGCCGGCAGTCGAGTCGGTCTCGAACAATGCCCCGAACGTATTATAGCGATAATCGAGCGCATTGTTGACCAGGCCGAAGACCTGGACGTTGTTGTTGACCTGATACGAGGTCCGCAGATTGAGCGTCGCGAAGCCGGGCACCTGCGGCAGCGAATTGATCTCGTCGCCGACATAATACTGACCCGAACGATAGACGAGATCGGCGCCCACCTTCCACTTGGGCAGGATCTCGTAATCGAAGCCGATCTTGAATTTATGCCGCGGAATGCCGGGCAGGTTGTCGCCTGGCATGACGCATTCGACGCCCGTCGCACCGTCGCAGGTGGCATTCGGATTGTTGGGCGATGAAAGCTGAACCGGCGTCAGGAACGTCGCCTGGATATAGGAATAGATCGCATAGGCGTCCCACCGGTCGGTCGTGAAGGTCGCGCCGAGATCGACGCCCTGGCGCAGGGTGTCGCCGGCATTGGTGAAATAGCCAAAGCCCGTGACCTGACTTTGCACGTTATAGATGTCGTTCTGGTTCTCGGTCCGGTAAAAGTTGGCGCTCCAGTCGAGCCGGCCGGGGATCGGGCCGCTGATCGGATTGTCGCCCTTGAAGCCCGCTTCGACCGTGCGCGCGACGACCTGTTTCAGCGGCGGGTCGGACACGAGGAAATTGTCGATCATGCAGGGCTGCGAGGGGCTTGAGCAGCCAAGTTCAAGCGGCGTCGGAGCGCGGTTGGCCTCCGAATAGCTGGCGTAGGCCGAAATGTCC
>JAJXZN010000121.1 GCA_021780015.1 Pseudomonadota bacterium | reverse complement strand
TGCGCTATTGCATGGACGGTGTGGCGCTGAAATTCATTCCCGGCCCGACGGCCTGAGGCACGTTGATGCTGCTCGCGCTGATCGCCTATCTCGGCGGCGTGCTCACGATCCTGAGCCCCTGCATTCTGCCGGTTCTGCCCTTCGTCTTCGCCCGCGCCGATCAGCCCTTCCTCAGAAGTGGCCTGCCCATGCTGATGGGCATGGCCCTGACGTTCGCCGCCGTCGCCACCTTGGCGGCGGTCGGCGGCGGCTGGGCGGTGCATGCGAATGAATATGGCCGGATCGCCGCGATGGTGCTCCTGGCGGTTTTCGGCGTGACCTTGCTCGTGCCGGCCGTCGCGGACCGGCTGATGCGGCCCATCGTGGCGCTCGGCGCTGTCCTGGCGCTCTCGGCCGATTCGGAAGCGGGCACCGGCCGGAAGGTTCTGTCCTCGCTGATCCTCGGCATTGCGACGGGCCTCCTCTGGGCGCCCTGCGCCGGGCCGATCCTCGGCCTCGTCCTGACCGGCGCGGCGCTGCAGGGCGCGAACGCCGGGACATCGCTTCTGCTCCTCGCTTATGCCGCGGGGGCCGCAACGTCACTGGCCGGCGTGCTTTTGATCGGCGGCCGAGTCTTCGCGGCGATGAAGAGCGCGCTCGGCGCAGGCGAATGGATCCGCCGCGGTTTGGGTGTCGCGGTGCTTGCCGGCGTCGCCGCCATCGCGCTTGGCTTCGACACCGGCCTTCTGACCCGGCTCTCGGCGGCGCCGACCAATGCGCTCGAACAGGCTTTGATCGACGGGGCGCAAACGCAAAAGCCCACGGCCTCGGTCGTGATGAACGACGGCGCCGGCGCCATGATGATGGCGGCGCATCATCCGCCCGCGGCCGCGTCGGCTTTGCCGGTGGAAGGCAAACTGCCTTCGCTTGCCGGCGCGACGCAATGGCTCAATTCGCCGCCGCTTACCGCGGCAGGCCTGCGCGGCAAGGTCGTGCTCGTCGATTTCTGGACCTATTCCTGCATCAATTGCCTGCGCACTCTGCCTTATGTCCGCGCCTGGGCCGAGAAGTACAAAGACAAGGGCCTCGTCGTCATCGGCGTGCATGCGCCGGAATTCGCCTTCGAGAAGAACATCGACAACGTGCGCCACGCCGTAAACGAGCTTAACGTCACCTATCCCGTGGCGATCGACAATGATTATGCGATCTGGCAGGGCTTCAACAACGAATTCTGGCCGGCGCATTATTTCATCGATGCCGAGGGGCGCATCCGCCATCACCATTTCGGCGAAGGCGATTATGCCGGATCGGAGCACGTGATCCAGCAGCTTCTCGCGGAAGCCGGCCGCACGGGCGTCGCTGGCGGGATCGTCAATGTGTCTGCCAAGAGCGCCGAAGCGGCGGCGGATATGGCCGACGTGCAATCGCCCGAAACCTATATCGGCTATGACCGTACGGCGAATTTCGCCTCGACGGACGATGCGGTTCACGACACGCCGCATGTCTATGCGCTGACGCCGAAGCTCGCCTTGAACCAATGGGGCCTCACCGGCAACTGGACGATCGCCGGCGAACGTGCCGGGCTCGATGCCGCTGAAGGCTCGATCACCTATCGTTTCCACGCCCGCGATCTGCACCTGGTGCTGGGACCCGGCGCCGGCGGCAAGCCGGTGCATTTTCGCATCCTCGTCGATGGCCGCGCGCCGGGCGTCGACCATGGCGCCGACGTCGATGCCGCAGGCAATGGCATCGTGACCGAACAGCGGCTCTATCAGCTCGTGCGCCAGAACGGCCAGATCGCAGACCGGACCTTCGAGATTCAATTCCTTGAGCCTGGCGTGCAGGCCTTTTCCTTCACCTTTGGATAGGAGGCGGACATGTCACAACGGCATATGATTCTGGGCTTCGGCGCGGCGGCGCTGATCGCCGGCGCTCTCTGGGCGAATTCGCATAGCTACGCCGAGCCTGCGGCGCGCGTGCCAGCGCCGCGCGCCGACGAAGCGCCGCGCGCGCATCTCGAAACAATCGTCGTTGCCGGCGGCTGCTTTTGGGGCGTGCAAGGCGTCTTCCAGCATGTGAAAGGCGTCAACCAGGCAATCTCGGGCTATTCCGGCGGCAGCCGCGCCAATGCGCATTACGAGCTCGTCGGCACTGGCGAGACCGGCCATGCGGAATCGGTGCGCATCACCTTCGATCCGCGCATCGTGAGCTACGGCAAGATTTTGCAGATCTATTTTTCGGTGGCGACAGACCCGACCGAACTCAACCGGCAGGGCCCCGATGTTGGCAGCCAATACCGCTCGGTGATCTTCGCCGCCGATGCGACGCAGAAAAAAATCGCCGAGGCTTATATCGCGCAACTGGACAAAGCGCATGTCTTCGGCGCGCCGATCGTGACGCGCGTCGATTCCTTCCACGCCTTCTACCCCGCGGAAGGCTATCATCAGGACTATGCGACTCTGCATCCCGATAACGGCTATATCGCCGAGAATGATTTGCCGAAGATCGAGGCGCTGCGCCGGCTTTTCCCGGCGCTCTACCGGCCGCAGGCGAAACTGGTGGGGACGGCGGGCGAGTAAGCCTGTTCGAGATGGCCGATTAAAGCTTCAACACCGCTTTCAGCTCGCTCAGCTGATCGCGGCGCTCGGTCGCGATGCGCCGCGCTTCGTCCGACTTGGCATCGGCGACGTCCTCTTCCGCATCCTTGAGATCGGCGTCGATCTTGGCGGCGTCGAGCTCCTCGAGCGCAATCGTCTGCTCGGCAAGAATCGTAAGCCCCTCGGGCGCGACTTGCGCAAAGCCGCCGCGGACGAACAGCTTGGTTTTCTGCGTCGGCGAGGCGTCGAATTCGAGAATGCCGGGCTTCAGCAAAGCCAGCGTCGGCGCGTGATCCTTGAGCACGGTGAATTCGCCTTCGACGCCCGGAATGACGACGGCTTCGA
>JAJXZN010000037.1 GCA_021780015.1 Pseudomonadota bacterium | reverse complement strand
AGCCGCAGACCGAAACCGTCTGGCGTCAGGGCGACAAGTACCGGGTTCCGCGCATCGTCTTCGCCAACAAGATGGATAAGACCGGCGCCGACTTCTATAAATGCCTCGACGATATCGTCGACCGCCTCGGCGCCAAGCCGATCGCGATCCAGTTGCCGATCGGCTCGGAAAACAATTTCAAGGGTCTGGTCGATCTCGTCCGCATGAAGGGCGTGATCTGGGAAGACGAAGCGCTCGGCGCCAATTTCAAGGACATCGATATTCCCGCCGACCTCGTCGACAAGGCGAAGGAATATCGCGAGAAACTGCTGGAAGCCGCGGTCGAGCTCGATGACGAGGTTCTGGCCGCCTACCTCGACGGTAACGAGCCCGACGAGGCGACGCTGAAGCGCATGATCCGCAAGGCCGTGCTGACGGGCGCGTTCTTCCCGGTGCTGTGCGGCTCGGCCTTCAAGAACAAGGGCGTGCAGCCCTTGCTCGACGCGGTGGTGGATTATCTGCCGTCGCCGGTCGACGTGCCCGCCATCAAGGGCGTCGATGAAGACGGCAACGAGGTCGTTCGGCTGCCGAACGACAAGGAGCCGCTGGCGCTGCTCGCGTTCAAGATCATGGACGACCCCTTCGTCGGCACCATCACCTTCTGCCGCATTTATTCCGGCACGCTGTTGTCGGGCACCGGCGTCGTCAATTCGACCCGTGACCGCAAGGAGCGCATCGGCCGCATGTTGCTGATGCATGCCAATAACCGCGAAGACATCAAGGAAGCCTACGCCGGTGACATCGTGGCGCTGGCAGGCTTGAAGGAAGCCCGCACCGGCGACACCCTGTGCGATCCGAGCAAGCCGGTTATTCTGGAAAAGATGGAATTTCCGGAGCCGGTGATCGAAATCGCGATCGAACCGAAGTCGAAGGCCGACCAGGAAAAGCTCGGCGTCGCGCTGGCGAAGCTTGCCGCGGAAGACCCGTCGTTCCGGGTCTCGACCGATCTGGAATCCGGCCAGACCATTCTCAAGGGCATGGGCGAACTCCATCTCGACATCAAGGTCGATATCCTGCGCCGGACCTACAAGGTCGATGCCAATATCGGCGCGCCGCAGGTGGCGTTCCGCGAGCGCATCACCAAGCGCGCTGAAGTCAAATACACCCACAAGAAGCAGACCGGCGGTACCGGTCAGTTTGCCGAAGTGTCCATCGTGGTCGAGCCGAATGAGCCCGGTAAGGGTTTCGAGTTCGAATCCAAGGTGGTCGGCGGCGCGGTGCCGAAGGAATACATCCCCGGCGTCGAAAAGGGCCTCAACAGCGTGCTGGGCTCCGGCGTGGTCGCCGGCTTCCCGGTGGTCGACGTCAAGGTTCAACTCGTCGACGGCGCCTATCACGACGTCGACTCCTCGGCGCTGGCTTTCGAAATTGCCTCGCGTGCGGCGTTCCGCGAAGCGCTGCAAAAGGGAAAGTCGGTCCTGCTCGAGCCGATCATGAAGGTCGAAGTGGTGACGCCGGAAGATTACACCGGCTCCGTCATCGGCGACCTGAATTCGCGGCGCGGGCAGATCCAGGGTCAGGACATGCGCGGCAATGCCAACGTCATCAATGCGATGGTGCCGCTCATGAATATGTTCGGGTACGTGAATAACCTGCGCTCGATGAGCCAGGGCCGCGCGACCTTTACGATGCAGTTCGACCACTACGCGGAAGCGCCGGCAAATGTGTCGGCGGAAGTCCAGAAGAAGTTTGCCTGATTGTCGTTGGCGGCAGCTAACGACTGAACGGAGAGTCAAATGGCCAAAGCAAAGTTTGAACGTAATAAACCGCACTGCAACATCGGAACGATCGGTCACGTCGACCATGGCAAGACGTCGCTGACGGCGGCGATTACCAAGGTGCTGGCGGAAACCGGCGGTGCAACGTTCACCGCGTACGACCAGATCGACAAGGCGCCGGAAGAGAAGGCGCGTGGCATCACGATCTCGACGGCGCACGTCGAATACGAGACCGCGAACCGCCACTATGCGCACGTCGATTGCCCGGGCCATGCCGACTATGTGAAGAACATGATCACCGGTGCGGCGCAGATGGACGGCGCGATCCTGGTGGTGTCGGCGGCCGACGGCCCGATGCCGCAGACCCGCGAGCACATCCTGCTGGCCAAGCAGGTCGGCGTCCCCGCGATGGTCGTGTTCCTGAACAAGTGCGACATGGTGGACGATCCGGAACTGCTCGAACTCGTCGAGCTGGAAGTCCGCGAACTGCTGTCGAAGTACGATTTCCCGGGCGACAAGATCCCGATCATCAAGGGTTCGGCGCTTTGCGCGCTCGAGGGCAAGGATCCCAAGCTCGGTCACGATGCGATCCTGGAACTGATGAAGGCGGTGGACAGCTACATTCCGCAGCCGGAGCGTCCGATCGACCAGCCGTTCCTGATGCCGGTCGAGGACGTGTTCTCGATCTCGGGCCGCGGCACCGTGGTCACCGGCCGCGTCGAGCGCGGCGTGATCAAGGTCGGCGAGGAAATCGAGATCGTCGGCCTGCGCGATACCCAGAAGACCATCGTCACCGGTGTCGAGATGTTCCGCAAGCTGCTCGACCAGGGCCAGGCCGGCGACAACATCGGTGCACTGATCCGCGGCATCGGCCGTGAGGACGTGGAGCGCGGGCAGGTCCTGTGCAAGCCGGGCTCGATCAAGCCGCACACCGACTTCAAGGCAGAGGTCTACGTCCTGTCGAAGGACGAGGGCGGCCGTCACACGCCGTTCTTCGCCAACTATCGTCCGCAGTTCTACTTCCGGACGACGGACGTCACCGGCGAGGTTGTCCTCCCCGAGGGCACCGAGATGGTGATGCCGGGTGACAACGTGAACCTGACCGTCAAGCTCATCGCGCCGATCGCGATGCACCCGGGCCTCCGCTTCGCAATTCGCGACGGTGGCCGGACTGTC
>JAJXZN010000152.1 GCA_021780015.1 Pseudomonadota bacterium | reverse complement strand
CCATAAAGCGGCCGCTCCAAGGCGTCTTCCAGCGAGCCCAGAGCTTGCCGTTGCTGCAAGACCGCGTCAAAGTTCGAAAGTGCCGTGATCGCCGCCTCCACCTGCGTCGAGACCAGGGTTGGCCGGTCCGCCTGCCCGGCGGCGAAGGATTTCTCGATCTGGCGTGCGCGGCGCGCCTCGTCGGCCTGCATGGCGGCGGCGCTGGCCAGCACTTGCGTCGATTTGCGGTAAGCGACGCTCGCGCGATCGATCTCGCCGATGATTTGCGCCTGAAGCGCAACAAAGCGCGCCGCGGCTTCCTGCCGCTTGGCGACCGCCTCGGCAAGAGCGCCCTGGTTCTGGTTGAAGATCGGCAGGGTCGCAAGAACGTTGAGCTGGTATTGATTGATGCCGTATTGGTAGCTGTAGCCGGGGCTCAGCGTAATGTCGGGATATTGACCGGCGACCGCTAGTTTCAGGTCCGCCTCGCTCGCCGAATAGACGGCGAGGCTCGCCTGAATATCTGCCCGCCGGGTCAGCGCTTCGCGCCGCCAAAGACCGGACTCCGCGCGCCCCTCCAGGAGATGCGGGTGGTCGAAGGCCTCGGTCGCCAGCGCGACGCCATCGAGGGCATGATCAGGAACGCCGATGGCGGTGGCGAGATCGACGCGCGCTTCGGACGCGGCAAGATCGAGGTCATGCAGGGCCAAAGTGACTTCGGCCCGGCTGACGCGCTCGCGCGACACGTCGAGGGCGGAGGCCTCGCCTGCCGCCTGGCGATGCTCAAGCAGTTCGACAAGCTGATCCTGCAGCGCCAGCCGTTGCTTCGTCAGCGCCAGGCGCCGCTCGGCCGCCCACAGCGCCAGCAAAGCCGCCCGGACGCGACCGCGCACTTGCCAGCCGGCGGCGGCAAGATCCCAGCGCGCCGCCTGCTCGAGCCGCAAGGCCTCTGCCGTGCGGGCCTCGCGCTTGCCGAAGGCATCGATGAGGAAATCGATCGCCGGGCCGATGGTCAGCGGCGCAGCGCCGATGGGAATGGCCCCCGGCACCAGCCCCTGCCCGACGATATTCGTAAAATTGAGCACCGGATTGGGCCGTTCATTGGCGGTGATGACGGCCGCCTTGGCGCCGGCAAGCTTGGCCTCGGCCAGCGCAATATCCGGGTGATAATAGAGCGCCGCCGCCGTCAGGCTGGCCAAATCCCAGCGGATGGGGGCATCGGGCGGCGCATCGGGCCGGGTCGCGGCAAGCACGAATTGGCGCAGGCGCGGATCCTCGAGGCTACGGCTTTCGAGCGCCGCGGCGGTCGCCACGGGCGAAAGCGGAACCGGCTGATCGCGCACGCAGCTACTGGCGAAAATGCCGGCCAAAGCAGCCATCAAGAGCCTGCGCACACATGTCATCCCGGTTCCCCGCCACGCGTGCCGCCTCTCCCGGCGACTGAAGCGTGGCTCACCTAGACTGTTATCGTCTCAAAGGGATTCCGGGAAATGTTCCAAGGTACTTATCAGGCATTTTCTTGCAGATGTGCCAAATATGAAACGATCACGAAAATATCGATCGGGCGGGCTCCCGCCCCCGGCGTTTGCCGTGAACTGGCCGTTTGACGCCTTGACGCCGCGGCGCTCGGAAACACATCCTGAGCCATGAGCCGGCCACGCCAGGACTTCGAGATTACGCCCGATATTCTGTTGCGGGCCTATTCGATCGGGCTCTTCCCGATGGCCGAGAGCGCCGAAGACCAGAATCTCTTCTGGATCGATCCCGAAGCGCGCGGTGTCTTCCCGCTCGACGGCATGATCGTGCCGCGGAAACTGGCGCGACTCGTCCGCTCGGACCGTTTCGAGGTGCGGATCGACCACGATTTCGAGGCCGTGATCGATGCCTGCGCCAGCGTCGGCGAAGGCCGCGAAAAGACCTGGATCAATCACCGGATCAAGAAGCTTTACGGCCAGCTCTTCGATCTCGGCCGCGTCCATACGGTCGAGGCCTGGCACGATGGCGTTCTGGCGGGCGGTCTTTACGGCGTGGCGCTCGGCGCCGCCTTCTTCGGCGAAAGCATGTTTCACCGGCAGCGCGACGCCTCGAAAGTGGCATTGATCCATCTTGCCGGCCGGCTCGTCGCCGGAGGCTTTCAACTGCTCGACACGCAATTCGTGACGCCGCATTTGCAGTCGCTGGGCGCGATCGAAGTCTCGAAGGAAGCCTACCGTTTCATGCTGGCCGATGCGGTCGCCGGAAGGGGCGATTTCCTGGTCTGGCCGAAGGACCGCACCGTGCCGGGCCGCGAGGTGCTCGCCGCCCTGGCCGCGTCGGGCGACGAAATCGACTAATTATTGTTATCCGGCGGCATCTGGCCGGGCGACAGCGGCGACGGCGGCGGCTGATCATTGCCGCTATTATCCGGCGGAGACTGATCGTCACCCCCCGCGCCCGGCGGCTGGTCATTGCCGCCATTATCTGGCGGCTGGAAACCCGGTGGCGGTCCGACTTCGATGGGGCCGTGTTGCGGTGTGTTTTGCGGTGCGTCGCGAGTCTGGCGCTTCGGATGCTGCGGCTTTGCCGGATTGGCCGCCGGCGGCGCGGCCGGATTGGCCGCGGCCGGGGTGCCGCCTGCCTCTTCCGGCTCCGGCGTCGCAGCCGTGGTCGGCGGCGACGCGATCAATTGTTCGGTGCCTTTGCAGTCGGTCAGCCAGATGTCGTAGACGGGCTGGTCGAGCGCATTGAGGCCGGGGCTCGCCGCGAACATCCAACCTGAAAAGATGCGCTTCGTCGTCTTGTCGGCGTCGATCTCGTCGACTTGCACGAATGTATCGGTCTGTGGCGCCTCGGTCGGCGGCCGCGTGTAGCAGACACGATCGGTGACCAGTAACGAGCCGAATTGCACCGTCTCGTTCATGCCGACTTCAAAGGAAATGATCCGGCCGGTGATCTTGTCGAGTCCGGAAAAGACGGCGATCGAATGCTTGATCTTGTCGGCCGC
>JAJXZN010000060.1 GCA_021780015.1 Pseudomonadota bacterium | reverse complement strand
AGCGAAGCCCATCGCCTTCACCAATCAAATGCCGCTCATCTTTCAGGGCCGCGGCGAGCCGGTCCCGAACATGGGCCTCAACATCGGCGGCCGGCCGGCGATCGACGATCATCACATCGCACTCATCACGCAAATGTATCAGGGCGATGGCCTCGCCGCCGCGGTGCAGGAAGGGTTCCACGTGCGCGACGACGTCTATCGCGCCATCTCGCGCGAGAGCGATGCGGCCAATCGCGGCGCGGTCTCGCCGAAAGGCTTCGAGCTTTCGGGCCGGCGCATCGCCCGCGTCATGCAGGACGGCTATAATCTCGCTTTCGTCGATGTCGGCGGCTGGGACACGCATGTCAATCAAGGCGGGGCCAGCGGCTATCTCGCTGACCGGCTCGGCGAGCTTGGGCGCGGCCTCGTCGCCTTTGCCGATGAACTCGGGCCGCAGGATTGGCACGATACGATCGTTGTCGTGATCTCCGAATTCGGCCGCACCTTCCGCGAGAACGGCGACAAGGGCACCGACCACGGCCATGGCAGCACTTACTGGGTGCTCGGCGGCGGCGTCAACGGTGGCCGCTTCCACGGGCCGCAGGTGAAAGTCGAAGAGGCGAGCCTGTTCCAGAACCGCGATTTTCCGGTGCTCACCGATTATCGCAGCCTGTTCGGCGGATTATTCAGAAAAATCTACGGCTTCGACGCAGCCAGATTGAACATGATCTTCCCCTCGGCCAAGCCGGTCGATCTCGCGCTTGTCTAAGTGCCGTCATTGCGCCGCGCTGCGGGGTTGCGGCGCGGCAAATCTTTCGTCGCGCCCATTGCGAATCGGCCTTGCGCCGTTCGCGCGTCGGATCAATCATGCCTCCGGAAGGAGCGGCATCGCTCCGGCGATCTGCTCCGCGCGCGGAACAATCTGCGCGCCAACAGGAGGAGACGCGCATGACAAGATCGGCTTGGAAGGCGGAGCCCGCGGGCCCACGCTCCGTCGCGCTTGTGGGCCCCTACGGCAGCGGAAAATCCACACTGTTCGATGCGCTGCTTGCGAGCGCCGGCGCGGCGCCGAAGCGTCAGGGCACGCGCAGCATGACGACCGAATTGCGGCTCGGTCATTGCACGTTTATGGGCGAGCCTTGGGCGCTCGTTGATTGCCCCGGCTCGGTCGAATTCGCCTATGAGACGGCGGCGGCGCTGGCGGCGGTCGATTTCGCCATTGTCGTTTGCGAGCCCTCGGCCGATCGGCTCGCCAACCTGCCGGTTCTCCTGAAGACGATCGAGGCGGCGGGTCTGCCGCATCTCATCTTCATCAACAAGATCGACACGCTCGCCGGCCAGGTCCGCGAGATCGTCGCGGCTTTGCAGCCGCATTCGCGTTATCCGCTCGTGCTGCGGCAGATTCCGATCCGCGAACATGATGCCATCACCGGCTATGTCGATGTCGTCAGCGAGCGCGCCTATCATTATTGCAGCGAGGATTCCGAGCGCGTCGCGTTGCCCAACGAATTGCGCGCGCCGGAGCAGGAGGCGCTTGCCGGGCTCACCGAAGTGCTCGCCGATCACGACGACGCTTTGCTCGAAAAGGTGATCGAGGATATCGCGCCGACCTGCGACGAGATTTTTGCGACGCTGCATAAGGATCAGGCGAGCGGCACGATCGTCCAGGTTCTTTTCGGCGCGGCCGCGCGGGGCCACGGCATCTTTCGTTTGTGGAAGGCCTTGCGCCATGATGTGCCGCCGGCGGCCGAGACGGCGAAGCGCCGCGGTATCGCGCCGTCGGACCAGCCGCTGGTGCAGATCTTCAAGACGGTTCACGCCGGCCAGGCGGCCTATGCCGGCAAGCTTTCCTATGCGCGGCTCTGGCGCGGCGGGCTGAGCGACGGCGCGCAACTCGACGGCAGCCGCGTCGGCGGCCTTTACCGCTTCGTCAACGGCGAGATTTCGCGCATCCAGTCCGTCGGGGCCGGCGAATTGGTCGCCATCGGCCGTCTCGAAAACGCGCTGACCGGCGCCGTGATCGGCGATACGGCGGCGCTTGCCTTTCCCGAGCCATCGGCGCCCGTCTATGCCTTCGCCATCGCCGCCAAGGACCGCAAGGACGACGTGAAATTGTCGGGCGCGCTGCGCAAGCTCGTCGAGGAAGATCCCTCGCTCAGCGTCGCGCATGCCCGCGAAACCGGCGAGACATTGCTCTGCGGCCAGGGCGAGATTCATCTGAACGGCGCGCTCGAGCGGCTGGCTTCGGTCTATAATTGCCAGATCCAAGTCACCACGCCGAAGGTCGCCTATAAGGAGACGATCAAGCATGACGTGAAGCAGCATTCGCGCTTGAAGCGCCAGACGGGCGGCCATGGCCAATTCGCCGACGTGGTGCTGGAGGTCGCACCGCGGGCGCGGGGAGAAGGCTTTTCCTTCATCGACAAGATCGTCGGCGGCGCCGTGCCGCGCCAATATATTCCCTCCGTCGGCGAGGCAGCCGAGGAAGCGATGCAGAAGGGCCCGCTTGGCTATCCCGTCGTCGATGTCGAAGTCACGCTGACCGACGGCAGCTTCCATTCGGTCGACAGTTCCGACATGGCCTTCCGCACCGCGACCCGCAGCGGCATTGCCGAAGCGCTGGCCAAGGCGGATCCCGTTCTGCTCGAACCGATCGATCATGTCACGGTGAGCGTGCCGAACCGTTTCACCGCCGCGGCGCAGCGTTTGCTCAGCGGCCGGCGCGGGCAAATCCTCGGCTATGCCGAGCACGAAGGCTGGCCCGGCTGGGACGATGTCGAAGCGCTGGTGCCCGCCGCCGAACTCGGCGATTTCATTCTTCAGTTGCGCGCCGAAACGACCGGGCTCGGCTCCTTTGCGCGGCGCTTCGATCATCTGGCCGAAGCGCGCGGCGGGAAGGGACATTAGATCACGATGATTTCGGATCGGATCGATCCGAAATCATAAACGTGAGAGCGGGATTTTTGCGAAAAACCGCCGACACTTTTT
>JAJXZN010000239.1 GCA_021780015.1 Pseudomonadota bacterium | reverse complement strand
GGGCGTCGAGACGATCAAAACCAGCACGCAGCCGAGCGCCGAGCCAAAAAGCAGGTCGCGGCTCAATTGCCCGGCCGCGCGATCGAGCGCGATGGCCTCGAGATGGGCGGTTCGCGGGTCGGCGCTGACGATGGCATGGGCGAGGTCGCGCACCTGGAGGGAGGCCAGATAGGCCACCACACTCAGCGCGACGAGAAGACCAATATAAAGAAGCTGCCTCAGAATTAAGCTTCGGCCGATGGAAAGATTGCCCATGAATTTGCCTCTGCCGCACGTAAACTGGACAATATGTCCGATGCGCTTCATGGGAAGTTAACGACGCGGCCCCGCAACCTGAGATTTTTGCGGCGGCGGCCGAGAAGCCGGATGCGGCGGAAGGAGCGATTATGTCCCTCGTTGTCGCGGTCCAAATGGATCCGATCGACAAAATCAATTTCGCCGGCGATTCGACGTTCGCCTTGATGCTGGAGGCGGAAAAGCGCGGCCACCGGCTCTACCACTACACCCCCGATAAGCTGACCTGGGGGGCGCATGGCATCACCGCCGAAGCCGCCGAAATCGCCGTGCGCGACCGGCCCGGGGACTATTTCACGCTGCAGAAACCGGCGCGCCTCGAGCTCGCCCAGGCCGATGTCGTACTGCTGCGGCAGGATCCGCCGTTCGACCTTGGCTATATCACCTCGACGCATCTGCTCGAGCAATTGCCGCCGAGCGTCCTCGTCGTCAACGATCCGGCCGCCGTGCGCAATGCGCCGGAAAAGCTGTTTGTGATGGACTTTCCGCAATTTATGCCGGCAACGCTGATCAGCCGCGACAAAGCCGCGATCGCCGCCTTCCTGGAGGAGCAGGGTGAGATCGTGGTCAAACCGCTGCACGGGCACGGCGGTGCGGCCGTCTTCAAGCTCGGTCGCAAGGACCCGAACTTCGGCTCGCTCTACGATCTGTTTGCCACGACTTTCAAAGAGCCCTGGGTCGCCCAGGCGTTTCTGCCGCAGATCGCCAAGGGCGATAAGCGCATCATCTTGGTCGATGGCGCAGCCGCCGGCGCGGTCAACCGCGTGCCGGCGGAAAACGATATCCGCGCCAATATGGTGCGTGGCGGCGCCGCGGCCGCGACGGAATTGACGGCCCGCGAAAAAGAGATTTGCGCCGCGATCGGGCCGGAGCTGAAACGCCGCGGCCTGCTTTTTGTTGGCATCGACGTCATCGATGGCTATCTGACGGAAATCAACGTCACCTCGCCAACGGGCATAAGGGCGATCCGCAACACCGGTGGCCCCGATGTCGCCGCTCTCATCTGGGATGCGATCGAGGCCAAGCTTGCAGCCCGGCGCCAGGACTTGAACGCATGAGCCTTAGCGAACTCGCCACGCCTCGCGACCGGCCGCGCCGCCGCAGCGCCGCATTGGACCCGGCGGAGCTTTTCGACCGGGCGGCCATCGCTGCGGCCATCGCCGCCGCGCACGACACCGGCCTCGGCCTTGACGATCTGCGCCAAACCGCACTCGATCTTTTCCGCGCCGGGCTCGAGGCGGGACGCGGCCGCGCCCGTACAACCTTGGATGCGGTGCGCGGCGGCCTCGCCTGCGCCGGCAATCTGTCGAAGCTCGAAGACGAACTGATTCGCGCGCTGCACGATTTCACCGTCACTTACCTCTTCCCTCCGCCCACAGCCGCGGCGCGGCGGCTCGGCATCGCCGCGGTCGGCGGCTATGGCCGCGCGACGCTCGCGCCCGGCTCCGACATCGACCTTCTGTTTCTGCTGCCGTCGGACGACGACACCTGGGGCAAAAGGGTCACCGAATCGGTGCTCTATCTGCTCTGGGACCTGAAGCAGAAAGTCGGTCACTCGACGCGTTCGGTCGAGGAATGTCTGTCCCAATCGCGGCGCGACATGACGATCCGCACCGCCTTGCTCGAAGCGCGCTTCATTCTCGGCGATGAAAAACTCTTTGCCGATATGTATCGGCGCTTCGACAAGGAGATCGTGCAGCGCAATCCGCGCGAATTCGTCGTCGCCAAGCTTGCCGAACGCGACAACCGCATTACCAAGGAAGGCCAGACGCGCTATCTCGTCGAGCCTAACGTCAAGGAAGGCAAAGGCGGCCTACGCGACCTCAATTCGCTGTTCTGGATCGCCAAATATGTCTATCGCGTGCGCGAGGCGTCGGAGCTTGTCGAAGCCCGCGTGTTCACGCCGCGCGAATATCGGCGCTTCTGCCGCTGCGAGGAATTCTTATGGCTCGTGCGTTGCCATATGCATTTTCTCGCCGGCCGCGCCGAGGAGATTTTGAGCTTTGACATGCAGCGCCCGATCGCCGAACGGCTCGGCTATGCCGGCCGCGGCGGCCTCTCCGGCGTCGAACGCTTCATGAAACATTATTTCCTGATCGCCAAGGAAGTCGGCGATCTCACCGCCGTGCTCAGCGCCGCGCTGGAGGAGCGCCATGCCAAACCGGCCGCGGTTCTCGACCGATTTCACCTGCGCGTGCGGCGCCAGGACAAGCGCGTCAAGGAGTTCGGGTTCACCATAGAGAACGGTCGGCTGAAAGCCGCGCGGCCCGACGTCTTCGCGCGCGACCCGGTCAATCTCATCCGCATGTACTGGCTCGCCGATCGCGACGGCGTCGCGCTGCATCCGGACCTCGTGCATCTTGCCATTTCGCATCTTTATTTGATCGACGAGACGCTGCGCGACGATCGCGAGGCGAACCGGCTGTTCCTCGACATTCTGACTTCCCACAATTCGGCAGAAGCGGTGCTGCGGCTGATGAATGAGGCCGGCGTACTCGGCCGCTTCATCCCGGCTTTCGGGCGCATCGTCGCGATGATGCAGTTCAACATGTATCATCACTACACCGTCGACGAGCACCTGTTGCGTGCCGTCGGCTATCTCGCCGAGATCGATGCGCGCCGGCATCGCGAGGATCTGCCGCTGTCCGACACGATCATGTCGTCGGTCGAGAAGCGCCGGGCGCTCTACGTCGCGCTCTTTCTGCATGATGTCGCCAAGGGCCGCATGGAAGATCATTCGATCGCCGGCGCAGCCGTCGCGCATCATCTGTGTCCGCGGCTTGGCCTCGACCCGGCCGAGACCGAAACGGTCGCCTGGCTCATCGAAAATCATCTCCTGATGTCAGATACCGCGCAGCGGCGCGATCTCGCTGACCGGCGCACGATCGAGACCTTTGCCGCGCGGGTGCAGACGATGGAACGGCTCAAAATGCTGTTCCTGTTGACAGTCTGCGACATTCAGGCCGTCGGGCCCGGTGTCTGGAACGGCTGGAAGGGGGAGTTGCTGCGCACGCTTTTCCTCGAGACGCAGATCGTGCTGGGCGGCGGCCATACCAAAACCGAGCGCACCGAGCGGATCGAAAGGGCCAAAGCCGAATTGCGGGCGCAATTGCCGAACTGGTCGGATGCCGAATTCGCGGCCTATGCGGCGCGGCATCCGCAAGCCTATTGGCTGCGCGTCGATCTGTCGCGCAAAATCCGCCATGCGCGGCTTCTCCACCGCACCGAGATCGACTTGCCCGAGCCGATCATCGACGTTCAGACGGATACGTTCCGCGGCGTGACCGAGGTGACGCTGATTGCGCTCGACCATCCGCGGCTGCTGTCGATCGTCGCCGGCGCCGGCGCCGCCGCCGGCGCCAATATCGTCGATGCGCAGATTTTCACGACCACCGACGGAATCGCGCTCGATTCCTTCTTCGTTTCGCGGACGTTCGAGCGCGACGAGGACGAATTGCGCCGCGGCGAGCGCATCGTGCTGGCGATCGAGCAGGCGCTGCGCGGGCAGATTCGCCTGGGCGACCTCGTCGCCGCCAAAGGCGCCGCCGCCGCCGCCAAAGGCACCCCCTTCGATGTGCCGGCGCAGGTCTCGATCGATAATGAATTGTCGAACCGCTACACGGTCATCGAGGTCTCCGGCCGCGACCGGCCCGGACTGCTCTATTCGATCGCCGACATCCTCTCGCGGCTCAATCTTAATATCGGCTCGGCGCATATCGTGACCTTCGGCGAAAAGGCCGCCGACGTCTTCTATGTGACCGACCTCACCGGCGCTAAAATCACCACCAGCGGACGCAAGGCCTCGATCCGCCAAAAGCTGCTCGACGCCTTTCCCGGCCAGGGCGCGGCGCCCGCCAAAATGGCCGCGGCTGCGCCTGTCCCGTGAGCCAAAGGCTTGGCTTTGGCTTGATTTTCTTTGCTCCAGCCCTGATATCGGCGGAGATTCCAGCGCGATGCGCCCCAAGGCGCGCTTATTCTTCATTCACGAGCAGTGGACCCTGCCATGCCCGACGAAACATTGCCTGAGACCAATTTCCCGGCGACGGAGGGCGATGCGCCGCCGACCGTCGAAAATACGCCGGACCCGTTCGCCGTCCTGCAGAGCCTTCAGCGCGAGAATGGCGAGCTCAAGGACCGGCTTCTGCGCACGCTCGCGGAGATGGAGAATTTGCGCCGCCGCACCGAAAAGGAAGTGGCCGACGCCAAGCTTTACGGCGTTTCGAGCTTCGCCCGCGATATGCTGAGCTTTGCCGATAATCTGCGCCGTGCCGTGGACAATATCCCGGATGACTTGCGCAAAAGCGCCGATAGCGCGGTCAAGACCCTGACCAGCGGCCTTGAGGTGATCGAGCGCGACTTTATCGGCCGCCTGGCACGTCATGGCGTCAAGAAATTGGAGCCGCTCGGCGGCAAGTTCGACCCCAACCTGCACGAGGCTCTCTATGAGGTCCCGGACGAGACGGTGCCGAACGGTACGGTCGTGAAGGTCGTCGAAGACGGCTATACAATCGGGGAGCGTGTTCTGCGGCCAGCGAAAGTGGGCATTTCACGCGCCGGAGCCAAAACAAGCTGAAGCGCGCCCGGTAGGAATTCGGGCATCGCGAGGCGTGGACATGGTCTAGACTCGACCGCAGGGGCGGCAGCCTAAGGGCCGCTCCGTGAGACGTCCGCAAGCGGTTTAGGAGGTATCGTTTGGTCGATGCGACGGCGCACCGCCAGGCCGACGAGATCCGGCGGCGACTGATCGAATCTTCACAGGACGCGATCGTCGGCAAGGATCTCGACGGCATTATCGTGAGCTGGAACCAGGCCGCGGAGCAGCTCTTCGGCTATACCGCAGACGAAGCGATCGGCCTGCCGATCGCGATCCTGATCCCGCCCGAACGGCTGGCCGAGGAAACCATCATTCTCGACCGCATCCGCAGCGGCATCAAAGTCGATCATTACGAAACGATCCGCCGCCGCAAGGACGGCAGTTTCATCGATATCTCGCTCAGCATCTCGCCCATCAGAGACGCGGAGGGAAATGTCATCGGCGCATGCAAGATCGCCCGCGACATCACCGAGCGCAAGCGCGCCGAGGAGAAGAGTCAGCTTGTCCTGCGCGAGATCAACCACCGGGTCAAAAATCTGTTCTCGGTTGCGAGCGGCATGTTGAGCGTCAGCGCCCGCTCTGCCGCAACGCCGGCGGAACTGGCGGCGGCGGTTCGCGGCCGGCTCACCGCCATGGCGCGGGCGCAGGAATTGATTCTGCCCGACCTTTCCGGCGATCTGACCAGCGGCATCAAAACCGCCACCTTCGCCGAATTGGCGCGGGCGATTTTATCGCCGTTCGAAGATGCAAGAGCCGGCACGAAGCGCGTGCAGATCGAGGGGCCCGACGTGACGTTGGGGCCGAGCGCCGTCACCAATTTGGCGCTGCTGCTGCACGAGTTCGCGACGAATGCCGCGAAATATGGTGCGCTTTCCGAATCGAGCGGCAAGGTCAAGGTCGCTTGGCGGGCTACCGGCGAGACGCTTCAGCTCGATTGGGCCGAACGCAACGGTCCGCCGCTGACCGCTAAAGCGGGCGAAGCGACAGGCTTTGGTTCCGTCCTGATTGACCGCATCGTCTGCGATCAACTCGGCGGCAAAATCGTCCGACATTGGAAGCCGGAAGGACTGGCCATCGAAGTCGGCCTGCCGCTGCAACCGCTGGCCCGTTAGGCCCAGCGGCTTTCTCTAAGCGGCCCTGCCCTTGGCACGCGCGGCGCAGGTCGCGCGCAGACGGTTCACTTCTTCTTCCGTCAGAAGATCGATCCCGACAAATCGATTCTCGGCATCGCCGGCCCGGATCAGTTCATCGAGCTTGGCCTGGATCGCTGCACCGTCGCGATTCTGCGAACTCTGGATGAGGAACACCATGAGGAAGGTGATGAGGCTGGTTGCCGTATTGGCGACAAGCTGCCACGTGTCCGAATAGTGAAAAGATGGGCCCAGAATGCCCCAAATCACAATCAGCGAAAGCGAGAGGCCGAAAGCCATCGGATGGCCGGTGACATGCGCGCAGCCGGCCGCGAACTTTGAAAAAATGTCTTTCATGACGACACACAAAATGAACAAGGGTTCCGCCGGAAACAATTTCGGCGCGCAAAAGTTCCGCTGAAGGCGGGGTGCGCTTCAGGCGGAACCGAAAGGCAGCGATCTGGTTAGTCCCCCACCTTCAACAAGGAGGACGAGATCATGAGTTTCGGAAAAGGCCTTTTGCTTTGGCTGATCGGTATTCCGATTCCGGTCATCATTCTGCTCGCGCTTTTCTTGCATCACTGAGCGAGTCAGTTCGCGGCAAGACCATCCGGCGACGAGCCGGATGGTTTCGTCACGCGCCGCAATGTCAGATTGATGCGGGCACCGCCCAAAAGGTCGGACGTGCCGGCCACGATGCGCGCGACGCCGTGATAAGCGAGGCGCGCATCGCCGGCGAGGACGAGCGCGTCGCCCGAGGCGAGAAGCAAGGATTGCGTCTTGCCGCCGCGCGCCGCGCCGCCCCAACGGAAGACGCAGGACGCGCCGAGCGACAGCGAGACGACTGGCGCGACAAAATCTTCTTCATCGCGATCCTGATGCAGGCCCATACGCGCGTCAGGGCTATAGACATTGACAAGGCAAGCCTCCGGCGGCTGCGCATATCCGCCGAGTTCGCGCCAAGCCTCAAGCGCGAGGGCGGGAATCGGGGGCCAGTCACGCCCGGTCGCCGGATGCGCCGCCTGATAACGATAACCGGCACGATCCGAGACCCAGCCGAGCGCGCCGCAATTCGTCATGTCAACCGAGAACGGCTTGCCGGTCTTCGGCATCTGCGGGCGGAACAAAGGCGCCTGCGCAATCACGGCCTCGATCTCGCGAAGCAAGGTTTCCTGCGCCGCGCGGTCAAGATAGCCGGGCGCGTAGATCAGCCCGTCAGCGAATGTCTCTCGCCCGCCCGCCAGGAGCGTCATGGCGCGCAGCCGGGGGTCATGCGGCGACGAACTGCCGATAGGCCTGCTCGTCCATCAGGCCCTCGAGCGACCGCGCGTCATCGACGCGCAGGCGATAGAGCCAGCCTTCGCCGCGCGGGTCGGCGTTGATCCGCGACGGATCCGCGATGACATCCGTGTTGACTTCGATGACTTCACCGTCGGCCGGGGCGCTCGAGTCGAGCGCCGTCAGCGCCGAAGTGAGCAGCGCGGCGCGATCGCCTTTTTTCAAAAGGGTGCCGAGCTTCGGCAATTCGGCGGAGATAAAGCGGCCGGCTTCTTGCGCTGCGCGGCGGGTGATGCCGACGACTGCGACCTCGCCATCGAGCCTGAGCCATTCATGCCGATCGGTGAATCTCAGCATGGCCGTTTCTATCACAGGCTAGTCGATCTGCGGCAGCAAAATCGCCTTCGAGGCCACGGTCGAATCGGCTTTGAGTTCATAGACGAGCGCCGCGCCGGTGGCGATCTCGGCATCGAGGACGGTCTCGCGGCTCAGCCGGTCAAGCACCATCACCAAAGCGCGAAGTGAGTTGCCGTGGGCGACGACGAGCGTGCGCTCGCCCCGCAGCACGCGCGGCAGGATCACTTGGCAGTAGTAAGGCAGGACACGGGCGATCGTATCCTTCAGGCTTTCGCCGCCGGGCGGCGGCACGTCATAGGAGCGCCGCCACAGACGAACCTGTTCTTCGCCCCAGCGGGCCCGCGCCTCATCCTTGTTGAGGCCGGAAAGATCGCCATAGTCGCGCTCGTTCAACGCGAGATCGCGAAGCGTCGGCAGGTCGGCGGCCCCGAGTTCGTCGAGGATCAGCGTGAGGGTCTTTTGGGCGCGGCCGAGTTCGGAGGTGAAGGCCTGATCGAAGCCGAGATCCGCCGCCTTCAGCGCGCGGCCGGCGCCGCGTGCTTCGGCAATGCCGAGCGGCGTCAGATCGGGGTCCTTCCAGCCGGTGAAAAGATTTTTGAGATTCCATTCGCTCTGGCCGTGCCGCACGAGAACGAGAAGCCGTTGCATGGAAAATTCCTATTTCAGGCCGAGCACATCGGCCATCGTATAGAGCCCGGGTTTGCGGCCGCGCGCCCAGAGCGCCGCGCGCAACGCGCCGCGGGCGAAGATGGTTCGATCCTCGGCCTTATGCGTGAGTTCGAGCCGCTCGCCGGGGCCGGCGAAAATCACCGAATGGTCGCCGACGACCGTTCCGCCGCGCAAGGCGGCAAAGCCGATCGCTCCCTCGCTTCGCGCTCCGGTATGCCCATCGCGGCTTTTGACGGACTGTTCGGCGAGCACGATGCCACGCCCGCGCGCCGCCGCCTCGCCGAGCAGCAGCGCCGTGCCGGACGGCGCATCGACTTTCATGCGATGATGCATTTCGACGATCTCGATGTCGAACTCCGGCCCCAGCGCCAGCGCAACCTTCTCGACGAGGCCGGCAAGCAAATTGACGCCAAGGCTCATATTGCCGGACTGGACGATGGTGGCGTGATGGCTCGCGGCCTCGATCTTGTCGCGATCATCGGCGGAAAGGCCGGTCGTGCCGATCACATGGACCATGCGCGCCTGCGCCGCCAAGGCTGCGAGTTCGATGCTCGCATGCGGCGAGGAAAAATCGATGATGCCGTCCGCCGCAAGTGCGGCGGTGAGCGGATCACTCGAAATCTCAACGCCGAGATGGCCGCAGCCGGCATAAATGCCGGCATCCTGGCCGAGCGCCGCGCTTCCCGGCCGCTCCAAAGCCGCGGCAAGGGTGACGCCTTGCGTCTTGGCGATCAATTCGATGACGCTGCAACCCATGCGGCCCGCCGCACCGGCCACGATGAGCCGCATCTCGCTCATAAAATCCTCCCGGATTCACCCGCCGGTCTATAAGGCGCGACCGCGGCAATGAAAAGGCGGCGGCGCCTGTCACGGGCGGGTCACAGAGCCAGACTATGGTCCATTTTGACCAGGGGAGCGTTCCGGCAGCGCGCCGGCAGGCGAACCGGAGGTACGTTCGCTTGCGCTTGCCCCTCGGTCACGTGTTGCGGCGTTGCGTCCAAGTTGCGTTTGCGTTGCGTCTTTTCGCGCATCACCATTATCCCCGCGCCGTGGCGATTTCGTGCTGGATCGCCTCGGCTGCGGCGCACGGATCGGCCGCTTCCGTGATCGGCCGGCCGACAACCAGATAATCCGCCCCCGCTGCGATTGCCGCCGCTGGCGTCGCGATCCGCTTCTGATCCCCTGCTTGGCCGCCGGCGGGGCGAATGCCTGGCGTCACCAGGATCATCTCCTCTCCGATGCTGCGCCGGAGCTCTGCCGCCTCCGAGGCTGCGGCGACGAGCCCGTCGATGCCGAGCGCCTTGGCCTGCTGCGCGCGATGCGGCACAAGATCGCGCACGGGAAAGCGGTAACCGGCGGCGGTCAGATCATCGTCGTCGTAGGAGGTCAGCACGGTGACCGCGAGCAGTTTGAGCCCGCTGCCGGCCGCGCCCTCCTTCGCCGCCGCCATGGTCTGCGGAAAGGCATGGATCGTCAGAAAGGTGGCGCCCCGGCGCGCGAGCTGCGCGGTGGCCCGCTTCACCGTGTTCGGAATGTCGTGCAGCTTGAGATCAAGGAAGATCTTCTTGCCGCGCGCGGCAAGCTCATCGGCGAATGCGAAGCCGTCGCCGCTATAGGCCAGCTCCATGCCGACCTTGTAGAAAGAGACGCTATCGCCGAGGGTCGTGACGAGCGCCCGCGCCTGCGCCACGTCCGGAAGATCGAGCGCGAGAATCAGCCGGTCGGATGGTTTGATCGCGCTCATGCGGAGACGCCCGTCCGATAGATCCAAACGCGCGCCGGCGGTACATTGCGCCAAATCCAGGGCGATGTCGTCAGGCGATGCGGGGGGGCCAATTTCAATGGCACCGGCGAAAACAGGCTGTAGGAGAATTGCACGAAGGGGCCGTTCGGCACCATCAGATCGAAAGCCTCGGCAACCAAGGCCGCACGCTGCGCTTCCGGACGCGTGATGAGCGGCAGGCTGGAGACGACGGCGATGGGCGCCTGCCTCAGCCGCGCGCCCAAAGTTGCGCGCAAGGCATAAGCGTCGCCCTGCAAGACCGTCACGCCGGGGAAGCGGGCGCGCAGCAGATCGCAGAAGCCCGGCTCATATTCGATGAGGAAGAGCCGCTCCGGCGCAATGCCACGCTCGAGCAGCGCCTCGGTCATTACGCCGGTGCCGGGGCCGAGTTCGATGACCGGCCCGGGCTGTGCCGGGTCGATCTCCGCTGCCATAGCCGCGGCAAGCGCCGGCCCAGAGGGCGTCACGGCACCAAGCAGGAGCGGGTTGGCCGCCCAGGTGCGAAGGAATTGTGCGGCGTCGGCAAAGCGGCTTTGCGGCGTGGGGGGCGGTAGGCTCACGATGGCCTCGGAACAGGTTGGGCGCGGCAAAGTTGCCGACCTCGCGGCCGCCGTCAAGCGCGGCGGCGCTAGTTGCCGAGATTCTCGAAAAAGTCCTTCATCTTGGCAAAAAAGCCCGAGGATTCCGGATGCGTATTGTTCGACGACAAGGATTCGAATTCCGTCATAAGTTCGCGCTGCCGCTTGGTGAGATTCTGCGGCGTTTCGACATTCACCTGAATGTAGAGATCGCCGACATCGCGCGAGCGGAGCACCGGCATGCCCTTGTTGCGGACTTTGAATTGTTTGCCGGACTGCGTGCCTTCGGGCACTTTCACCATGGTCTCGCCGCCATCGATCGTGCGCACGGCGATCTCGCCGCCGAGCGCCGCCTGGACCATGGAGATCGGCACGCGGCAGAACAAATCCGCGCCATCGCGCTGATAAAACGGATGCGGCTTGGTCGCGACGAAAATGTAAAGATCGCCAGGCGGCCCGCCGCGCAGCCCCGCCTCGCCTTCGCCGGCGAGGCGAATACGGGTGCCGTCTTCGACGCCGGCCGGCACATTGACGGCCAAACTGCGTTCGCGCGTCACCCGGCCCGTGCCCGAGCAGGTCGTGCAGGGGTTGTCGATCACTTCACCCTGGCCGTGGCAATGCGGACAAGTGCGCTCGATCGAGAAGAAGCCCTGCTGCGCCCGGACGCGGCCATAGCCGCCGCAGGTCGAGCAGGCGCGGGGCTTCGCCCCTGGCTTCGCGCCCGAGCCTGTGCAGGCCGTGCAGGCGACCGAAGTCGGCAGGGTCAGATTGGCCGTCTTGCCGGCGAACGCTTCTTCAAGCGTGATTTCGAGATTGTAGCGCAGATCCGAACCGCGGGTGGCGCCGTTGCCGCGGCCGCCGGCGCGCCGGCCCATCACATCGCCAAAGAGATCGTCGAAAATATCCGCCATTGAGGCGCCGAAGCCATCGGCGGCACCGTTGGCAAAGCCATTGCCCGGCTCGAAGGCGCTATGGC
>JAJXZN010000118.1 GCA_021780015.1 Pseudomonadota bacterium | reverse complement strand
TTCACCGGTGTGCCGGCGGTCGTCGATCTTGCCGCCATGCGCGACGCCATGGTCAAACTCGGCGGCAGCCCGCAGAAGATCAACCCGCTCGTGCCCGTCGATCTCGTCATCGATCATTCGGTCATCTTCGATGCTTTCGGCAATTCGAAGGCCTTCAAGACCAATGTCGATCTCGAATATGACCGCAACGGCGAGCGCTACCGCTTTTTGAAATGGGGCCAGGGCTCCTTCGACAATTTCCGCGTCGTGCCGCCCGGCACCGGCATCTGCCATCAGGTCAATCTCGAATATCTCGCCCAGACGGTGTGGACGCGGAAGGAGAAATACTCGCCCGGCAAGGGCAAGGAAGTCACCGTCGAGGTCGCCTATCCCGATTCGCTCGTCGGCACCGATTCGCACACGACCATGGTCAACGGCCTCTCGGTGCTCGGCTGGGGCGTCGGCGGCATCGAGGCGGAAGCCTGCATGCTCGGCCAGCCGCTCTCCATGCTGCTGCCGGAAGTCGTCGGCTTCAAACTGACCGGCGAGTTGAAGGAGGGTGTCACCGCGACCGATCTCGTGCTGACGGTCACGCAGATGCTGCGCAAGCTCGGCGTCGTCGGCAAATTCGTCGAATTCTACGGCCCGGGCCTGAAGCATCTCTCGCTCGCCGACCGGGCGACGATTGCCAATATGGCGCCGGAATATGGCGCGACCTGCGGCTTCTTCCCGGTCGATAGCGAGACGCTGAATTATCTTTCGACCTCGGCGCGGACGCCCGCCCGCGTCGCGCTCGTCGAGAAATATGCCAAGGCGCAGGGCCTTTACCGCACCTCGGCAACGCCCGACCCGGTCTTCACCGAGACGATCGAGCTCGATCTTGAGAGCGTCGTGCCGTCGATGGCGGGCCCCAAGCGGCCGGAAGGCCGCATTGCGCTCGGCGGCGTCGCGCCGGGGTTCAAGACCGCCCTTGCCGGCGAATACAAGAAGCCCGACGATGCCGACAAGCGCTATCCGGTCGAGGGCAAGACTTTCGACCTCGGCCATGGCGACGTGGTGATCGCCGCGATCACCTCCTGCACCAACACCTCGAACCCGAGCGTGCTGATCGGCGCCGGGCTTCTCGCCCGCAATGCCGTGGCGCGCGGCCTGACGGTGAAGCCGTGGGTCAAGACGTCGCTCGCACCCGGCAGCCAGGTCGTCGCCGACTATCTGGCGAATTCCGGCCTGCAGAAGGACCTCGACAAGCTCGGCTTCAACCTTGTCGGCTTCGGCTGCACGACTTGTATCGGCAATAGCGGGCCGCTGCCGCAGGAGATTTCCGACACGATCAACAAGAACGGCATCGTTGCCGCGGCCGTTCTTTCCGGCAACCGCAATTTCGAAGGCCGCGTCAGCCCCGACGTGCAGGCGAACTATCTCGCCTCGCCGCCGCTCGTCGTCGCCCATGCGATCGCCGGCACGGTGACGAAGGATCTGGAGACCGAGCCGCTCGGCCACGACAAAAAGGGCGCCCCTGTCTACCTGCGCGACATCTGGCCCTCGGCCGAAGAGATCAATGCCTTCGCCGCGAAATATGTGACGAAGAAAATCTTCAAGAGCCGCTATGCCGACGTCTTCGAGGGCGACACGCATTGGCGCAAAGTGCGGGTGCCGGACGGCGAGACTTATCGCTGGGACATGGGTTCGACCTATGTGCAGAACCCGCCCTATTTCGAGGGCCTGACCAAGGAGCCGGTGCCGGTGACGGATATCGTCAATGCGCGTGTCCTCGCGCTCTTCGGCGACAAGATCACCACCGACCATATTTCGCCGGCCGGCTCGATCAAGGCGGCTTCGCCAGCCGGCAAGTTCCTGCTCGAACGCCAGGTCTCGCAGCAGAACTTCAACCAGTACGGCACGCGCCGCGGCAATCATGAAATCATGATGCGCGGCACCTTCGCCAATATCCGCATCAAGAACTTCATCCTGGCCAAATCCGACAGCAGCGTGCCGGAGGGCGGCATGACCAAGCATTGGCCGGACGGCGCCGACATGTCGATCTATGACGCGGCGATGAAATACCAGGCCGAGAACGTGCCGCTCGTCGTCTTCGCCGGCGCCGAATACGGCAACGGCTCGTCGCGCGACTGGGCAGCCAAGGGCACGCGCCTCCTCGGCGTGCGCGCCGTCATCGCCGAGAGCTTCGAGCGCATCCATCGCTCGAACCTCGTCGGCATGGGCGTGCTGCCGTTGACCTTCGAGCCCGGCACGAGCTGGAAATCGCTCGGCCTCAAGGGCGATGAACTCGTCACGATCCACGGCCTCGGCGCGGATTTGAAGCCGCGCCAGATGATGGAGGCGACGATCAAATTCGCCAGCGGCGCCGAGAAAAAAGTGCCGCTCCTCTGCCGCATCGCGACGGAAGACGAGCTCGAATATTTCAACAACGGCGGCATCCTGCCTTACGTGCTGCGCCAGCTCGCGGCGGCGTAAGGCGCGTCGCTTCCGAGGTGAAAAGGCGCCGCCGATCGCGGCGCCTTTTTTTTTGCGCTTACCCCGGAACGATGCCCGGACGCGTGTTGACGAATTTCATCACGTCTTCGACGCGCATATTCAAGTGCTGAGCGACGAGCGCCGGCGGCGTATGGCTCAGCCAATCGGACAGGCTGATCTCCTGATAGATAGGCGTCTTGAAGACGGCCAGGAACTGCAGATCGCCCGTGCCGGTGTTTTTGACGAAATGGCCCCGGCTTCTCTTTACATAACCGACGTCACCGGCTTTGAAATCGGCTGTCTTGCTGCGCGGGCCCGCATCGAACACGGTCATGCGGCCTTCGCCCTTGATCCAATATTGCCACTCGTCGGCATTGGGGTGCCAGTGCATCTCGCGCACGCCGCCGGGCTCGATTGTCTCGATCGCAGCCGCGATGGTCGTCGAAACCTTGAAGGTCCGGCTGTCGGCGAGGCGCAGCGTGCCCGACTTGTTGCGGACGATGGGCTTCGTTGCGCCGAGGCTGAAGGTGAAGGGATTCTCTGGCGCGC
>JAJXZN010000204.1 GCA_021780015.1 Pseudomonadota bacterium | reverse complement strand
GGAGTTTCTTGCGGTGATCCTATGTCCCGGCATTGGCACATTGAAGGCTTCGGATAGGCTGACGAGCGCCCCATGGGACGGGGCGTCAGTGCGCTCCGCATCAAGCCAACGGTAAAGCGTTGTCTTGCCGACGCCGGCGCGCGCGGCGATCGCGTCGAGGCCCAGCCCTGTCCGTTGTTGGAGATCGCGGAGCCAATTGGCGACTTCCTCGCGGAAGGCCGCATTGGTTTCCGACTTCGGTCTACGCATGAAACTGCCCCGGTGAATGCCGGGGTGAGAATGCCCTTTCGGGAACCCTGTGGTTAGGACCAAACTCGGGCTTGACACTGACTACCGCCGCATTGCACGTACCATACGCAGAACGAATCAGTATCGCAGATGGGACAATGAAGCAAGAGGCCGATCTACTTCGGGCGCTTCGTCGCGAGATGGAGCGCGCGCGCGATGTCAATCTGTCGCCCAACGAAGTCGCGCGGGCGGCGGGCGTGCCGGTTGGGCGCACTACTCTCTATCGCTGGCTTTGTGATGATGAGTGCAACCCTGGCGTTCGGCAGCTTGAGGCAACGTTGGCGGCGGTCCGCAGATTTTTGGACGCGGAGCAGACCCGGTTCGCGCGAGGCGCAAATACCCAAGGCGGCCCCTGGATCGTCGATGAAGAGGCCCGCATCGTCAAGCGCGGCAACGTCGCTGTGGGCCTGAAAGGCCAAGAGTTTGAATTGTTCATCGCCCTTGATCGCACGCCGCGAGCGCTGCTTCGGAGTTGGATTTGCGAGCATTACGCTATTCCGCCCAAGAGTTTTGAGCGCGCGCTCTCGGAGCTTCGCCGCAAGATTAAGAATATCGACTTGAAGATTATCCCACGACGATCATTGCTTGGGGATGGGGTAATGTATGCGCTTGCGGAAATAACTGAGGGCGATCGGAGGATTTCGGCATGAGTATCGATGTACTCGACGCTTTGCGCGAAGAACTGGCGCAGGCTGAGGATATGAGGCTTTCGCTACCTCGGCTCGAAAGAGAGGGCGTTTTTCCTGTAAGCCTGGGGACGATTTACCGTTGGCTAAATGGCAGCGTCGATCCGGGAGCGCGCCTCCTTCAGAAGACAGTCGAGTCTATCCGAGAGTTTCTTGAAAAGGAGCGGCACCGCATTCAGTCAGAAAGTGCCGAGCGCTCAAGCGACCAGCTTTGGAACGTGTTGACTTCCGCAGGCGCTTCCGTCCAGCGCGAAATCCCGAAGGGCGCGAGATACATCCTCGTAGTGTACTCGGAAGACGCGCCTGAAAAAGCATATTGCCAATGGGATTCGCCTGAGGACGCCCTCGTTGCCCTCGTAAATGCAAGCCGGCTGGTGGCCGTTGAAGTCCGGAGCATGGTTCGCTCGTTCATCAGCGGGAAAGAGGAGCCGCCGGCATGAGCTTCGGTGAAAATCAGACGACGGGCGTCAAAATCAGCACGCGCGAGTTCTGGGACAGGTTCGATAGACTGTCGCCGGCCATGCGAAAGCTCGTTGCCTCCGCGCGCTACGACTATATTGCGCCGCGACCTGAAACCGCGCCGGCGGATTTTGTCGAATTCGTCTTCCGGGATCGCGATCGCACAATCGCCAAAACTTACGGCCCCGATCATCCGCAAATCGGCTCGCGCGCGCCGGCCTTTCGGCGCCGGCGATGAAGCACGATCTCGGCCGCCTCAACGAAGGGCTCGCGCAACGGATCGACGAGGTTGTCGGCCGGCTGTTTCTCAACGCGGTTCGCGACGGCGTGGTGTGGACGCTGGGCGGGGTCGACGACAAGCCGGGGCGGTCGCTGAAAATCTGGCGAACCGGGCGCAAGCAAGGGGAATGGTGGGACTTTGCGGCGGGCAAGGGCGGTCATCCGCTCGGCCTGGTCATTGAGGCGCGGATGGGCGGCGACGGCGACGCGGGCGCCGGCATTCGCTGGGCGGCGAAGTTCCTGGGCGTCGATGGACAAGAGACGCCGGAAGAGCGCGACCGGCGCGAGGCCAACGCCAAGCGCCAGCGCGAGCGGCGCGAACGCGAGGACGCCGACGAGGCGCAACGCAAGCGCCGATCGGCGCAGGGGCTGTTCCTCCACGCGCTGCCGATCGCCGGCACGATGGCGGAGGATTACCTCGCCGGGCGCGGCGTCGATCTGCGCGTGCTGGGACGCCAGCCGGGCGCGCTTCGGTTTCATCCCGCCGTCAAATGCCCGGAAAGCGGGCGCGATCGGCCGGCGATGCTGGCGGCGGCGAGCGACGGCGATGGATTTCTGACCGTTCACCGCACCTTCCTGTTCCGTCGGAACGACGGGTGCGTGGTGAAGGCGGACGGCGAAAACGTGCCGGCGGTGTGGCGCATGGTCGACGCCAAGAAGCTGTTCGGGCCGATGAACGGCGGCCTCGTCTCGATCTGGCGCGGCGACAGCGGCCGGCCGCTGCGCACCATGCCGGCCGGCGAGATGATCGTGTTGACGGAAGGGATCGAGGACGCGGTGTCGGTGGCGATCGCCGCGCCGGAAATGCGCGTGGGATGCGTGGTGGCGTTGCCGTTTCTGGGGCGGGCGTTCCTGCCGGCGCAATGCGGCGGGGTGCTTTGGCATCGCCATCGCGGCGACGGCGAGCCGGCGCAGCGGCTGCTGTGGAAGCAATACGAAGCGCTCGAAAAGCGCGGCCTGGCGGTTCGGGAAATCTGGGCGCCGGAGGGGGAAAAGGATTTCAACGCATGGCTGATGAAGCAGGCTGGCAAGACGTCGATGGCCGCAAATGCCTCTATCTGATCGGCGGAATGGTGCGGGTGCGGCTGGTTTTTCCGCCGTGCTTCAATCTCAGGCCCGGTTTGACCGCCTATGATGTCGCGCGCGCGCGCGGATTGCCGAGGCTGGGCCCTGGCAAGGTTTGGCGGTTCATGACGACGGCCGAAATGGTCGCCTATGAGATCGAGCGCGCCGAGGCCGACGCGGCGTGACAAACCTGCAACCCATTCGTGACGCGCTGGCGGCGGCGAAGCCGCCTGGCGA
>JAJXZN010000079.1 GCA_021780015.1 Pseudomonadota bacterium | reverse complement strand
TGCGCCAGCCGCCGGCGGCAAAGCCATGCCCGAAAGCGCCTTGTCCGAAAGCGCCGTGGCCGAAGCCGCCCGCCATCCGGCCACCGAAGCCATGGCCGAAATGCGCCCCCGCAAAACCCCGTCCACCGAAGCCATGTCCGCCGAAGCCATGTCCACCGAAGCCATGCCCGCCGGCGAAGTGACCGAAATGGCCCCCGCCGAAATGGCGCCCTCCGAAATGACCGCCGCCGAAATGGCTGAAGTGTCCGCCACCGAAGCGGCCGAAATGGCCGCCGCCAAAATGGCCGCCGCCGAAATGGCCACCGCCAAAGTGACCGCCGCCAAAGTGACCGCCGCCGAAATGGCCACCGCCAAAGCCGCCGCCGCCAAAGTGGCCGCCGCCAAAGTGGCCGCCTCCGCCGCCAAAATGACCGCCTCCGCCGCCAAAATGACCGCCTCCCCCGCCGCCGTGGCCGAAGGCAAAAGCATCCGTCATTAGCGTCGCGGTGAAACAAAAAGCCGTGGTCAGGCAAAGCAATCTGGCGGTCCGGCGCGGCATGTGAGCCTCCATTCCCCGCAAAAATTTGCATCGGTTAACGCGTGACCCGGCCTGACCGTTGCGTCAGCCTGCTCAAATCCGCGTGCTTTGAGCATCGGAGCGAACAGTCCGAAGCGGTTTTCGGACGAATCCGATGCGGTGAGAAGGATTTAAAGCGTCGAGCGATTTTGAACGTCCGACGCTCTTAGACCAACGCGATTGCAGCAATGAGACGCCCGTAATCCGGTTCGCCGCGATGCGTCGTACGGCGGTAGGAAAAGCAGCGCGCCTCGTCGGTATAGGTGTCGATGCCGCAATCGGCGAAAGCGCCGATACCCGCCTGTCGGAGGCGAAAGCCGATGAAGCGTGGGAGATCGAAGAGGAAATGCGCCGCCCGGGCCGATGGCCTGAAGAATTGCGCATAATCCTGCGCGGCATCGAGGAAGCGGGCGAAGAATTCCGGCCCGACCTCATAGGAATTCGGCCCGATGGTCGGGCCGAGCGCGGCGGTGATCGCGGTGCGCTCGGCGCCGATCCGCTCCATGGCGACGATCGTCGCTTCGAGCACGCCGGTGAGCGCGCCCTTCCATCCGGCGTGGGCGGCGCCGATGATCTGCCGTTCGCGGTCGGCGAAGAGCACGATGCCGCAATCGGCGCCCGTGACCCCAAGCCCCAACCCGCGCGTCGCGGTGACGAGCCCGTCGCAGCGCGGCCGCTCGTCCGCGGCGAAGGGGGCGCTGACAGGCAGCGCCGTCGCCGAATGGATCTGGAACGGAACAAGCAGATGATCGCCGGCGATGCCGAGCGCCTCGGCCATTCGGCGGCGGTTCTCAGCGACGCGCGCCGGATCGTCGTTCGAGCCGACGCCGCCGTTCAGCGAATCATAGACGCCGGTCGAGACGCCGCCACGGCGGGTGAAGAAGCCATGCGCCAGGCCGGGCGCTTTCAGGATGTCGAGAGAGACAGCTTCGGCTTTCATGACTCATGTCCTGGACTGGCGTCGAAGCCGGGCGGAGCGGCAAGATCCGGCGAGACGATCGCCATAACTTTGAACAATTCCGCCATGCTAGCCTTGGCGCCGCTCTGCGGGCCGGGCAAAGCGAGACGCGCGAGCGCGGTATCGATCGCGGCCGCTTGCTGCGATGTTGCCTTGCGTTTCAGCGCCGCAGCGCGCTCAAAAATGCCGAGCCGGGCGAGAAATTTGCCTTGGCCCGTCGGGCCATAAACCGCGGCGCCCTCGGCCGTCGCGGCGCGCGCGAGCGCCGCGAAATCGACATGTGCAGTCAAATCGGCTTCGCCCGGCGCGCGCAACGGATCGTCCGGCTCGTGGTTCTGCACCGCCTGCAGTGTGTCGCCGACACCGGACTGGGCGTAACCATAGTCGATCATCAGCAACGCGCCCGCTTGGCTTACGAGATGCGTGGCGAGACGGCGCAGGATCGCCTGCGCGGCGGCGCCGACTTCGAAGATCGCGCCCGTCGATGCCACAGCCGGCCCCGATGCTCCGGCCGGCGAGAGACCGAAGCACAAATCGCCTTCGGCATTGAGCCCGACGACGCGCTCGCAGAGCCCCGTTTCCGTCTGCACATATTGGCGGATCGGCAGCGCATCGAAAAATTCATTGGCAAGGATGATCGCCGGCCCATCCGGCAGGGTATCGATCGACGAATGCCAGGTCACGGGCAGGCCCTTGAGCGTCGCGCGCTGGACCTCGATCAGCGCTTCGCTCGCTTCGACAAGATGGATGTCGGCGGCTTGCAGGAAGGCCGGGCGCAGCCGTGCGGCGCGCAGGGAATCCGCCAGCAGCGTTCCGCGTCCGGGGCCCAGCTCGACAAGCCGCAAGGACGACGGTTCGCCCATCTGCTGCCAGACCTCGACCGACCAGAGGCCGATCAATTCGCCGAACATTTGATGGATTTCCGGCGCGGTGACGAAATCGCCGGCGGCGCCGATCGGCCGGCGGACCCGATAATAGCCATAGCGCGGATGCTGGAGCGCTAGCGTCATGAAACGCTCGAGGCTGATCGGCCCGTCTTGCGCGATCATCGCCGCGATCTCGTGCGCCAGCGCGTTCACGCTTGCCTGCCGCGCGTCGCATAATAGAGGAGCACGAGTCCGGCGAGGATCAGCGGCACCGACAGCAACATGCCCATGGTCGCGCCGCCGAAGAGAAAGCCGAGCTGCGGGTCTGGCTCGCGGAAAAATTCGCAGATGATCCGCGCGATCCCATAGCCGAGCGCGAAAAGGCCGGTGACGAGGCCGGGACGTTTGAGCGCGCCGAGCCGCACCGCGAGCATCAGGAGAAGAAACAGAACCACCCCTTCGAGGCCGGCTTCATAAAGCTGGCTCGGATGGCGCGGCTGCCCGTCGGAACCTGGAAAGATCATCGCCCACGGCACGTCGGTCGGGCGGCCCCACAATTCGGGTTTGATGAAATTGGCGAGCCGCCCCAGAGCGAGGCCGATCGGCACCGACGCGGCCGTCACGTCCATGACCGAGAGC
>JAJXZN010000227.1 GCA_021780015.1 Pseudomonadota bacterium | reverse complement strand
AGCAAGGCGCCGGAGCTGAGCAGTCGCGAAGCCGATCTGCCCGGCCATCTCGGCGGGAGCGGCGACGCGGCGGCGCATCCTCTTCACCGGCTTTGCCCTTCTCGCGCTCATTGTTCTGATGTTGGTGATCATCCTCTCGCAGGATAGTATCCGCGAATTCTTCCTGTGGCGCATCGGCTCGCATGACTATGATGAGGGGTCGACCGGTCGCTTCGGCAATCAGCAACATGCCCTGCCCATGCTGCTCGATCTTCCCTGGGGCTTCGGGCCGCTGCGGTTTCGCGATTATTTCGGCCTCGAGCCGCACGAATCCTATATCGGCGCTTTCGCCAATGATGGCTGGCTCGGTGGCCTCACCTGGATCTTGATCGTGGTCTTGACGGGCGTCGTCGGTTTTCGCTTGATGGTTGTGCGCAGCCCCTTCCGAAGACTTGGACAAATTGTCTGGCCGACGCTCTGCGTGGCGCTATTGCAGGGATTCCAGATCGACATCGACCATTGGCGCCAGGTCTATTTATTGTTCGGGATGGTCTGGGGATTCGAGGCCGCGCGTGTGCGGTGGCGCAATCGCCAGCGCACAGCGACGCCGCCACCACGCATCGAGGCAAGGGCGGATTATGGGTAGAACGACAGCGATTTTTGCCGGTATCGCGGCGATTCTCGGCGCCATTGGCGTGGCGGAAGCCGCCGCCGCTGCGCATAGCGTTTCGAATCCGCTTTTGAAAACGGCCTCGAACTTTCTGATCGTCAATGCCGCGGCGATCATCGCGCTCTGCGCCTTCGCCGAGACTGCGGCGGCCTCGAGCCGCATGCTGCGCATCGGCATTGCCGTGCTGCTTCTCGGGACATTGCTTTTCGCCGGCGAGCTGACGAGCCATGTCTTCCTTCCACACAGCCCCTTCGTCGCCGCCGCGCCGATCGGCGGGACGCTGACGATTTTGGGCTGGCTCATTGGCGCCGCCGGGATTTTCCGCCACGCGCGCGCCCCGTGAGGCCACCGGCGCGCAATTACCGAAAGGATACGTTTACGGTCTATGAAGCCAATGCCGGCCTTTCGGCGCCAGGATCCTGAGCCTTGAAAATCGTCATCATCGCCGACCACGCCCATATCAACGGCGGCCAAGCCAAAGTGGCGATCGAAAGCGCCAAGGGCCTCGCCGCGCGCGGCCATGAGGTCGTTTATTTCGCCGCCGTCGGCCCGGCGGACGCGGGCCTGACCGCCGCCGGTGTCAAAACGATCGTGCTCGGCCAGCCGGACCTCATGTCGGCCAATTCACTGATGCGCTTCGGCGCGCAATGGCTGTGGAATGTCGAAGCGCCGCGCCGCCTGGGCGAGGTGCTCGGCGCCTGCGATCCAGCCGGGACGATCATTCACGTCCACGGATGGGCCAAGGCTTTGTCGCCCTCCATCGGCCCGGTGTTGAAGCGCACGGCGATCCCGCGCATCTTCACCATGCACGAATATTTTCTCGCCTGCCCGAACGGCGGCTTCTACGATTTTCCCGTCGCGCAGCCGTGCCACCGCAGGCCAATGTCGGTGGCCTGCATCGCGCATAATTGTGACTCGCGTAACTACATGCGTAAGCTGATGCGCGTGGCGCGTCACGCGCTGCTGCTGCAAAGCGGACTTCTCGAAAGTCTTGGCGACGTCATCACCATCAGCCGCCTGCAGCGCGAGGTCTTGCAGCCTTATTTGCCGCCCAAAGTGCGCTACCACGAGATCGGCAATCCGATCGATGTCGCGCCCCTGGGCCCGAAGCCGCCGGCGCCGCTCGGCGATTTTATCTTCGTCGGCCGCATCTCGGCGGAAAAAGGCGCCAAGATTTTTGCCGAGGCAGCGCGCCGCGCCGGCAAAAAGGCGATCTTCGTCGGCGACGGCCCCGCCGCGGCCGAGCTGCAATCGGCTTATCCGGAAGCTGTCATCCTCGGCTGGAAATCGCCGGACGACGTGAAGACTTTGATGCGCGCCGCGCGTGCGCTCGTCTTTCCGTCGGTCTGGTACGAAGGCCAGCCGCTGACGGTGCTGGAATCGCTCGCGCTCGGCACGCCGGTGATCGTCAGCGATGTCTGCGCCGGGCGCGAGGCGGTGAAAGACGGCGTCAACGGTCGCTGGTTCAAATCCGCGGATGCCGATTCGCTCGCCGCGGCCCTCGTCGAACTTTCCGACGAGGGCATCGCACGGACAATGGCGCAGGCCGCCTATGAGCTTTACTGGGCGGCCCCGCTGACGCTCGACCGGCATCTTGATGCGCTCCTCGCGCTCTATAACGCGGCGGCCGGCGGCAAAGACAAGCTCACGGCAGAGGCATTTGACGCCTCGCGCTAGATTGCTTAAGCATCGCCAGAGTCAACGCTTCACAATTGCAAAGCGGGCGGCGTGGGAAACGAACAGGCTGGCAGTTCAGGCGGCAGCGCGCCAAAGCCCCGCATTCTCGTCGTCGAAGACGAACCGTTCATCGCTATGCTGCTCGCCGATATGCTCGAAGAGCTCGGTTTTGCGATTACGGCAACCTTTCCGCATGTCACCGAGGCGCAGAATTATCTTGCCTCGGCCGACATCGATCTGGCTCTGCTCGACGTCAATCTCGGCGACGAAAAAATAGACCCGGTCGCCGATCTTCTCGCCGCGCGGGGCCGCCCTTTCATCTTCACGACGGGATACGGACCGCGCGGCATCCCGCAAAATTATGCCGACCGGCCGGTCCTGCAAAAGCCGTTTCAGCTCGAAGAGCTGGCGAATGCGCTCGAAGCCCACCTCGGTTCTCCGGACGTTCCGCCAAAATCTTGACCGTCACCGCAGCCTAGCCGCAGCGCGCGTCTCAGTTGCAGTTGCATCCCACCGGAGGCGGTGGCGGCGGTGGCGGGCTTGGCGGCGGCGTATGGCTCGACAGATTGGCTCTCGCCCCGTTCCATTGCTGCTGCTGCGAACGATTGGTGACGAAATCCTGGCCGAGATTCACCGCGCCGATCGTATCGAGCCCCGGCATGGAATCCGGATCGTTCGCCAGCGGCGTATCGGCGAGACCATAAT
>JAJXZN010000240.1 GCA_021780015.1 Pseudomonadota bacterium | reverse complement strand
TCGAGCTGGTTCGACTTTTTCCGCGGGTCGATGACGCAGAAGCTCATCGAGAACGCGGGCGGCATCAACATCCATATTGCGACCGCGGATTCGGCGACGCGGAGAGCGGAGCGGATTGCGCTCTCGGCGCCCCGCCCGACATGGGATTGGGGCGCCTATATGGCCAGCCTCGGCTTCGTCGCGGCGGCGGGGCTTTTTGCCTTTCTTCTCCGCGAGACGCTCGGCATTTCGAGCGTCGCGCTGGTCTTCCTCGTCGGCGTGCTGGCAAGCGCGATACGTTATGGACTGTTTCCGTCCTTGTTTGCCGCCTTCGCCGGCGTTCTGGCTTATAACTTCTTCTTTCTGCCGCCGCTCTATACATTCACGATTGCCGACCCCGAAAATGTCGTCGCGCTTTTCGCCTTTGCCATTGTCGCGGTCATCGCCAGCAATCTCGCCGCCCGGCTGCGCGCCCAGGCCATTGCAGCGCGCGCCCGCGCCCGGGTCACCGAAGAGCTCTACCTTTTCAGCCGCAAGCTCGCAGGCGCAGCCTCGCTCGACGATCTGATCTGGGCGAGCGTCTATGAAATCGCCCTGCTGTTAAAAGTGAATGTCGTGCTGCTGCTGCCGCGCGAGGGGCGGCTTCAACTGATGGGCGGCTATCCGCCCGAAGACCGCCTCGACGAGGCGGATTTCGCCGCCGCGCAATGGAGCTTCGAGAAAAACCATCCCGCCGGCCGCGGCGCGGACACCCTGCCCGGCGCCAAACGGCTGTTTATTCCGATGCGAACAGGACGCGGCGCCGTCGGCGTCATTGGTATCGATTCCGACCGCGACGGGCCGCTGCTGCGGCCCGAGGAAGGCCGTCTCCTCGACTCGCTCTCCGACCAGACGGCGCTGGCGATCGAGCGCGTCCATCTTGTGGCGGATATCGAAAAAGCGCGGCTTGCGGAAGAGACCGACCGTCTACGGCAGGCCTTGCTGACCTCGATCTCGCATGATCTGCGTACGCCGCTCGCCTCGATCATCGGCTCCGCCACAAGCCTTGCCGCGCATGGCGACGAAATCGATCGCCCGGTACGGATAAGCCTGCTGCGGACGATCCAGGAAGAAGGCGAGCGGCTCAATCGCTTCATCGGCAATCTGCTTGACATGACGCGGCTCGAATCCGGCTCGCTGAAACCCAATACGGACTTGATCGACGTTTCCGATCTCGTCGGCGCAGCGCTGCAAAGAGCGCAAAAGATCCTGAACGGCCACAAGGTGGAAATCGCCATCGAGCCGGGCCTGCCGATGCTGTCCGTAGACATGGTTCTGATGGAACAAGTCCTCTTCAATCTGCTCGACAATGCCGCCAAATATTCGCCTGCGGGGACGAAGGTCATGATCACCGCCCGCCGCAGCGGCGGTCTTGTGACGATCACCGTCGCCGACGAAGGCGAAGGCATTCCTCCGGCCGATGCCGAGCAGATATTTGACAAGTTTTATCGCGTCCATCGCGGCGACCGCCAGCGCGCCGGCACCGGCCTCGGGCTCGCCATTTGCCGCGGCTTTGTCGAAGCCATGCACGGCACGATCACCGCCGCCAACCGCACGGACGGAAGCGGCGCGATCTTCACGTTGAAACTTCCCGTTCCGCCCATGCCTGAAATCGAGGCCCTCGCATGACCACGCTCTCTGCGCCGCTCCGCGTGCTCGTCGTCGATGACGAGCCGGCCATTCTGCGCTTTTTGCGGCCCAGTCTCGCAACGCAAGGCTATGTCGTTTCGGAAGCCAAGGACGGCCGCAGCGCGCTTGAGGCGATCCGCGCCAAGGCGGCCGATGTCATCGTCCTCGATCTCGGCCTGCCCGACATGGACGGTCTCGAGATTATCCGGCAGTTGCGCGAAGCCGGCGAGACTTTGCCGATCATCGTTCTTTCGAGCCGCGAGTCCGAGGGGCTGAAGGTCGCGGCGCTCGACGCGGGCGCCGACGATTACGTCACCAAGCCGTTCGGCATCGACGAATTATTGGCACGCGTCCGCGCGGCGCAGCGCCATAGGCTGCAGCAGCAGGGCGAAAAGGCGATTTTCCGCAGCGGCGATCTGACCGCCGACCTTGTCCGGCGCATCATCACGGTGCGCGGCCAAGAGGTGAAATTCTCGCCGCGCGAATACGATGTCCTGCGCCTGCTCATCGCCCATGCGGGCAAGGTTCTGACACATCGTTTCATCCTGCGCGAGGTCTGGGGCGGCGATTCGGATGTCCAATATCTGCGCATCTACATCCGAGCGTTGCGGCAGAAAATCGAACGCGACCCCGAGCGCCCCCGTCATATCCTCACCGAAACCGGCGTCGGCTATCGTCTCGCCATTCAGGACTAGGGTCGCCGAGAGGCGGTCATCGAGCCCGCCAAGTTGGCCACCGATCCGATTGCGCCGACATCCGCAACGCGTCGGAGCGACCAAAGGAAGAATTGAGTAACGAACTTGCGCTTTTATAATCCCGTACGATGGGAACCAATTCTGAATTTCACCAACCGTTCACGATAACAACCCATTTTGGGCCAAAACAGGTGAACGGTCGGACTGTTCGAGATATCATTTTATCGGTGCAGCATAGCGGCAGCGAAAATCATAATATCGTTGATTGCTTCGGTTCCTCGCTTCGAAGTGACGGGATAGGGAGCGTCAAATGAACGAACACGTGAAGCACCGCTACCGGATTTGGGAACTCGCCAGGGAACATCGCCCACAGCCCATCGAACCGACGCCCGCCATTCAGGTCGACGAATTTGCGGCGATGATGGCGCTTTATGATTACCGGCCCTTGATCGAAGTTCAATTGCCGGGCACATGCGGGCGCCCCAACGGCCCCGCGCTCGATTGCAAGACCACGACGATCAGCCCCGACGCCGTCGATCTCGTCTACGCCGCCAAAATCGGAGAAGGCGCGGATGCGGCGGACCGACTATCGCACGATTTGTCCGAAGGCACGGACGTCCAGATCCACCTCGACACGATCGGCGATCTCGCCGGCGTCGTCACCGCCAAGAAACCGGAAGGTTTCCAGGTCGCGGT
>JAJXZN010000229.1 GCA_021780015.1 Pseudomonadota bacterium | reverse complement strand
GAGGATGGCCAAAGTTCCGCGCCTGCGTCAACATGAGGCCGGAACCCAAGGAACGGAGCAAGGAACGGAGATTGCGTAAGATTGTGATGACCACCTGTGCGTCTTCCTTTTCATCCTTTTTCGCACCGGCGAGAGATGAAATTGTGGCCTACGGAACCCATTTGTTCCCTATCCAGCAAAGGTCTCAGGATGGCAACGGCGAAACCGACGGGCAAAGTCAGCGAATATCTTGACGGGCAATTCCTGCTCGCCATGCCTGGCATGAGCGACGACCGCTTCGCTCGCAGCGTCGTCTATTTATGCGCGCATTCCGACGAAGGCGCGATGGGAATCGTCATCAATCGCCGCGCGCCGAGCCTGAATTTCTCCGAGCTTCTCATCCAACTTGACGTCATCAAGCCGGACGAGGCGATCCGCCTGCCGGCACAGGCGGGCGCTGTCCCGGTCTTGCGCGGCGGCCCGGTCGAGGCCGGGCGCGGCTTTGTCTTGCATTCGAACGATTTTTACATCGACAATTCGACGCTGCCCATCGACGGCGGCGTGTCACTGACCGCGACGGTCGACATATTGCGGGCGATCGCCAAGGGCTCCGGCCCGGATCGGGCGATCCTCGCGCTCGGCTATGCCGGCTGGTCGCCGGGCCAGTTGGAAGACGAGATGCAGAACAACGGCTGGCTCACCTGCCCGGCCGACGCCGCGCTCATCTTTGATACGCCGCTCGAGTCGCGCTATGACGCGGCCATGCGCAAGATCGGCATCGATCCGGCCTTTCTCTCAGTCCAGGCCGGCCGCGCCTAAGCGATACGTTTCGGGTGAAGCGGAACCGACTAGGCCGCGGCCTGGGCCGCGCCGACGAGCTTACGCGCTTCGCTGGCGCTCATCGGATGGCCGAAAATATAGCCCTGCGCAAATTCGCAGCCGAGCTGATAAAGCTCGATCGCATCGGATTCGGTCTCGGCGCCTTCCGCGACGATATCCATGCCGAGATCATGCGCGAGCGTCACGATGGAGCGCAGGATGACCGGCCGCGCGCCCTTGCGGTTGTGATGCACGAAAGACCGGTCGATCTTGATTGTATCGAAGGGGAAACGCTGCAAATAGGCGAGCGAGGAATAGCCGGTGCCGAAATCATCGAGCGACAGGCCGGCGCCGAATTCGTGGATGCGGCTTAAAATCTGCGCCGCATATTCCGGGTTCTCCATCACCAGGCTTTCGGTCAGTTCGAGCTTCAAGGTGCCGCGGGCGACCTTCCAGCGCGAAAGCACGGCGCGCACATCCTGCAAGAGATCGTGACGCAGCAATTGCCGCGACGAGATATTCACGCTGGCAAAGAGCGGCGGATCGAGATCGAGCGCCCCCTGCCAGGCGGAAAGCTCGCGCGCCGTGCGCTCCATCGCGAAAATGCCGAGATCGACGATACTGCCCGTCTCCTCGGCAACGGGAATGAATTCTGCCGGGCTCAGGCGGCCGAGCTTCGGATGGTCCCAGCGCAACAGGGCCTCGAAGCCGGCGACCGTGCGATCCTCGAGCCGGATGATCGGCTGAAACAGAATCTGCATTTCACCGCGGTCGAGCGCACGGCGCAGATCGGACTCAAGCGTCAGCCGGTCGGAGCGCACCGTCCGCATGGATGGGCGGAAGACTTCGATGCGGTTGCCGCCGATGCGCTTGCCATGACGCACGGCGATCTCGGCATCGTTCAGCATATCCTCGCGATCGGCGTGCAATTGCGGATCGAAGAGCGCCAAGCCGATCGAGGCCGTCAGCGGCACTTCGGTCTCGCCGAAGGCGACCGGCGTCGAAACCGCCCGGCGCACCACATTGGCAATGGCGATGATCTGGTCCGTCTCGTTCTCCGAAATGACGACGGCGGCGAACTGGTCGCTGCTCAGCCGCGCCAGCGTGTCCTGCGGCTTCAAAATGCGGCCGAGCCGGCGCGCGACGGTCAGCAGGATCGAATCGCCGGCCGAAAAGCCGATCGTCTCGTTGATTTGCTTGAAGCGGTCGATGTCGATGCAGATGACCGTCGGACGAATTTGCGCGTCGGTCTGCGAGAGCTTGAGTGCCGCATCGAGCCGGTCGAAAAACAATTCGCGGTTCGGCAGGCCGGTGAGATTGTCGTGGACGGCGTCATGCAGAAGCCGCGTCTGCGCGGTCTTCTGCTCGGTTACGTCCGAGAGCGTGCCGATGACGCGGATCACTTCGCCTTCCGGCCCGATGACCGGCCGGGCCTTCAGCAGATACCAGAAATAATGCCCATCGGCGGCGCGCAGGCGGAATTCCTGATTGATGCGGCCGCGTCTTTGTTCGAGCATCGTGTCAAGGCTGGCGCGGTAGCGGTCGCGCTCGAACGGATGCAGAATTTCGAGCCATTTCGACGCCGGCCCCTCGAGCTCGCCGCGATAAAGCCCGAGCTGCGTCTCGACTTCGGGGCTGACATAGACGCGATCCGAGGCCACGTCCCAATCGAAGATCGTATCGCCGCAGCCCGTCAGCGCCAGGGCCTTGCGCTCGGAATCGTTGATCGCGCCATAGCCCAAGCCGCCGCTGGCAAAGGCGTTCTGCATAACGGTGAAACCGATCAGCATGACGATGAGCACCAGGCCGCCGATGAGCGCCGGCGAAACGAGATCGTTGGTCAGCGTGCCGGTCACCGTGAAACCGGCAGCGATGACCCAGACAAGCAGCAGAAACCAAGTCGGAATCAGCATGACCGCGCGGTCATAGCCATGCGTCGAAAGATAAAGGACGAGGATGAAGCCGACCGCCGCGATGGTCGCAAGCGAAATGCGGGCGACGCCGGCGGCGATCGGTGCATCGAAGACCGCAAGCCCGATCAAGGCGAGAAGGAAGGCGAGCCAGCCGATCGCCACATGCGAGGCGCGCACATGCCAGCGATTGAGATTGAGATAGGCGAAGAGAAAGACGAGCAGCGTCGCGGCGAGGGAGGTCTCGGCGCCGGCGCGCCAGATGCGGTCGGCCTGCTCCGACGTATCGAAAATCTTGTCCCAGAATCCGAAGTCGATGCACACATAGGCGAGCA
>JAJXZN010000048.1 GCA_021780015.1 Pseudomonadota bacterium | reverse complement strand
CGCATTGAGCGAGACATGACCGGCCGCATCGGCTTTGACGCGGACGACGTCGACGCCTTGCGCGACAAGGCGCGCCTCGACCTCCTGCGCAGCACCTTCGGCCGCGATGACCAGCGTCGGATAATCTTGCGCCGTCGCGGCCAGCTGCGCCGTGGGCGGAAGCCTCAAATGCGAATCGAGCACGATGCGCAAGGGCGTGCGATCCTCGAGACCGGGCAGCCGCACGGTTAATTGCGGGTCGTCGGCAAGCGCCGTGCCGGCGCCGACCATCACGCCATCGTGCAGCGCGCGCAGCATATGCACGCGGCCATTGGCGGCTTCGCCGGTGATCTTGAGGCGCGCCGCGCCGACGGGCCCGGCAGCGAAACCGTCGGCCGTTTCGGCCAGTTTCAAAGTCAGCATCGGCCGCCCTTCGGTCACGCGCAAGATATGGCCGAGATTGGCACGCCGCGCCGCAACAGCAAGGACGCCGGTTGCGACGTCGATCCCCGCCGCACGCAGCCGCGCATGGCCCTGCCCCGCAACGCGCGGATCGGGATCGTCGAGCGCCGAGACGACGCGGGCAATTCCCGCTGCGATGACGGCATCGGCGCAAGGCGGCGTGCGGCCAAAATGGCTGCAGGGTTCGAGCGTCACGTAGAGCGTTGCGCCGCGCGCCGCGTCGCCGGCTTCTTGCAATGCGAGGACTTCGGCATGCGGTCGTCCGCCTTCTGCAGTCGCGCCGCGGCCGATGATGATGCCGTCCTTGACGATAAGCGCGCCGACTGCGGGATTGGGCGCGACGCGCCCGAGGCCGCGGCGGGCGAAATTCAGCGCTGCCGCCATGAAGCGCCGATCCTCGGCAATGATATCGGCAACGCCGGGCGGCGCGCTCATGCGCGCGTCGATAATTTCGGCTTGGGCGGCGGCGGCTCGTCGGGATCGCCTTGGGCCAGTTCGTCGATCAGCGTGTGGAAGTCGCGCGCTTCGCGGAAATTGCGGTAGACCGAGGCGAAGCGCACATAGGCCACGCTGTCGAGCGAGCGCAGCCCCTCCATCACCAGTTCACCGATCTTGTCGCTGTGAACCTCGGCATCGCCCTGGCTCTCAAGCTGGCGAACGATGCCGGAGACCATGCGCTCGACACGCTCGGCATCGACCGGGCGCTTGCGCAGCGCGACTTCGACCGAGCGCATCAGCTTGTCACGATCGAAGGGCACCCGCCGGCCGGTCTTCTTGATGACGGTGAGCTCGCGCAATTGCACGCGCTCGAACGTGGTAAAGCGGCCGCCGCAATCAGGGCAGACCCGCCGCCGGCGGATGGATGCCGCATCCTCCGTCGGCCGCGAATCTTTCACCTGCGTTTCAAGACTGCCGCAATACGGGCACCGCATCGGCGTTCTCTACGAGATTTGAGTTCGACGCGTTTTCTTCACGCGAACCGGTGTCCACTTCGCTCGAAAACGCTCTGTTAATAGATCGGGAAGCGGTGCGTCAGCTCCGCGACCTGCGTTTTGACCGCGGCTTCGACCGCGCCGTTCTCGGCATCGCCATTCTTGGCGAGACCGTCGAGCGTCTCGATGATCAATTCACCGATCTTCTTGAACTCGGCGACGCCGAAGCCGCGCGATGTGCCGGCCGGGGTGCCGAGGCGGATGCCGGAGGTGACCATCGGGCTCGCCGTATCGAAGGGCACGCCGTTCTTGTTGCAGGTGATGTGGGCCCGGCCGAGCGCCTGCTCCGCCGCTTTCCCGGTGAGGTTCTTCGGCCGCAAATCGACCAGCATCAGATGATTGTCGGTGCCGCCCGAGGTGATGGCATAGCCGCCGCCGACGAGCGTCGCGGCGAGCGCCTTGGCGTTCTCGACGATCTGGCGCGCATAGACCTTGAAGTCGGGCTTCAACGCCTCGCCGAAAGCAACGGCCTTACCGGCGATGACATGCATCAGCGGGCCGCCCTGCAAGCCGGGGAAGACGGCCGAATTGATCTTCTTGGCGATGTCCGCATCGTTGGTCAGCACGAGGCCGCCGCGCGGGCCGCGCAAGGTCTTATGCGTCGTCGAGGTGACGACATGCGCATGCGGGAACGGCGACGGATGCACGCCGCCTGCCACGAGGCCGGCGAAATGCGCCATATCGACCATGAAATAAGCCCCGACCGAGTCGGCGATCTGGCGGAACTTCTCGAAGTCCCAGAAGCGTGGGTAGCCCGAGCCGCCGGCAATGATCAGCTTCGGCTTATGTTCCGCAGCAAGGCGGGCGACCTGCTCCATGTCGACGCGGTTGTCGTCGCGGCGCACGCCATAGGCCACCGGCTTGAACCAGCGGCCTGAGAGATTGACCGGCGAGCCATGCGTCAGATGTCCGCCGGCGGCGAGATCGAGGCCGAGGAACGTATCGCCCGGCTGCATCAGCGCGAGAAACACCGCCTGGTTGGCCTGGCTGCCGGAATTCGGTTGCACATTGGCGAACTTGCAATCGAAGAGGCGCGTGATGCGCTCGATCGCCAGGGTCTCGACGATATCGACGAATTGGCAGCCGCCGTAATAGCGCCGGCCCGGATAACCCTCGGCATATTTATTGGTCAGCACCGAGCCCTGCGCCTCGAGCACCGCCTTGGAGACGATGTTCTCGGAGGCGATCAGCTCGATCTCGTGCTGCTGGCGACCAAGCTCCTTGTCGATCGCCGCGGCGATCTCCGGATCGGCCGCGTGCAATGAGGCGGAGAAAAACGGATTATGAGCCGCGTGGGCGCTGGCTTCGGCATCTGAAGGGGTCATAAGCACGCTTCCTGAAAGACGATTGGCAACAAAACGCCGCGGCAGCGCGCGGCTTGGCCGATGGCCTTAGCATGACATATTCGCTGCGGAAAGGCGGTTCGACGGGCTGCGACAAGAGCACCCGCGAAGGTTGCGGGCGCCGATTGCTGCGGCGCACGCAACCGCGAAGCGGCGACGCTTATTGCTCGTCCATCTCCGGCAGGTTCTGCGCCGGAAGGGCAGTGCGATCGACGCCCGGCTGGGACGGCGCGGCATGCGCCTGGGATTGCGACAGGGCCTGCTCTTCCTTCAGCAGCTGCGACGGCTGCATCTCGTCCGAGGCGACTGAGCCGAGACCGTCGCGCTGATAGATGTCGTCGCGGAACTGGACGATTCCGTCCGGCGTCGCCCAGGCGGTGATATAGACCCAATAGACCGGCACCGGCGGGTTCAATTGCACTTTGACCTGCTGGCCGGAATTGATGACGTCGTTGATGTGCTGGCGGTCCCAGCCCGGCGTATATTTCAACAGCCAGGCGACATAGTCGCGCACGTCCTGGACGCGGATACAGCCCGAGGAAATATAACGGAAATCGTCGCCGAACAGGCCGCGCTCGGCGGTGTCGTGCATATAGACGCCATAGGGATTGGGAATATTGATCCGCACCACGCCGAGGGCATTGACGTCTGAGCCCGGGTCCTGGCGGAACATGTAATTGACCGCCTGATCCGAGTTCCAGTCGATCTGGCTGGGCTGCACCTCGTTGCCGGCCTTGTCGAAGATGCGGATCTTATGCTCGGTCAGATAATTCGGATCGGCCTGCATGCGCGGGATCAGGTCCTTGCGGGTGATCGAGGCCGGGACGGTCCAGAACGGATTGAAATCGATATCGGTCGCTTTGGTCATCATGACCGGCGACTGGCGGTCGAAGCGGCCGACGCCGGCCACGTGATGGGTGGCCACGACGCCGTTTTCGACGGTCTCGACCGCCGCGGCCGGGATGTTGGCCATCACGAACCGATTGCCGAGATTGCCCGAGAAGGCCTTGAGCCGGACGATGTTGATCTGCAATTGGCGCAGCCGCACGTCGGCCGGCACGTTCATCGCCGAGAGCGTGTCCCGATCGACGACGCCCGTCTGCTGGAGCCCATGGCGGGCCTGGAAATGCCGGACGGCCGCATCGACGAAGGAATCGAAGACCGGCGAATCGCCGGCATTGGCGTCAAGATCGCCGGAGGCGGCAAGCCGGCGCCGCAACACCGTCACGACATCGCCCTGCGAGCCGAGCCGCAGGACGCGCTGCGCCGGCACGGTTGGCCAGCCGCCGGCCGAGACCAGCGCCTGATAGCGGGAGATTGCCTGCTCGGTCGCGTCGAAGGTCGCTTGCGAGAGGACCGGGGTGGTGGAGCGGTGGACGGCGAGATGCTCGTCGGCATCATAGCCTTGCGCCCATTCGGCCTGATCGAAGCCGTCGTCACCCGCCGCAGCTTGGCCCGGCAGACCGAAGGCCAGAATCAGCCCGGACGCCGCACCCAAAAGCCCGAAGCTCAAAAACCGAAAAGGAAGTCCTGGCAAAGCACGTCTCCAAGCCGTCTGCTGTCGTCCGCCGTCGGCGAGCCTGGCGCGGCCCCGCGCCCTTGGACCATTCCTTGGCCCACCCCGAAGCCCAGCCAAATCATTCTGCCAAATGGCACCAAATGGGCGGCGTTTTTGTGGCGTCCAGGGTGGGCGCGTGCCCAAAAGGAAAGCGGCGCCCCGGTCCCCGGCGCGGAGGACCAGAGCGCCGCTTTTCACCGGAACGGGGCCGTTCCGAAACGCGGCGTCGTTGGATGAGCTTACAGGCGGAAGCGGATCTGGTCGGTCCAGAAACGCTCCAGGCGATTGAGCGAATTGTTGAGCCGGCTGAACTCGTCGACGGAGATGCCGCCGATCTGCTCGACCGTTTGGACGTGCTTGTCGTAAAGCGCGGCGACGACGTCATGCACCTCTTTGCCCTTCGGCGTGAGGCTGATGCGCACCGAGCGCCGGTCAAGCCGCGAACGGGCATGATGAAGATAGTTCATCTCGACGAGCTTCTTGACGTTGTAAGAAACATTCGAGCCGAGATAATAGCCGCGCGTGCGCAATTCGCCGGCGGTCAATTCCTTGTCGCCGATATTGTAGAGCAGCAACGCCTGCACGGAATTCACATCGCAGCGGCCGCGCCGATCGAACTCATCCTTGATGACGTCGAGCAGGCGACGATGCAGACGCTCGACAAGCGTGAGCGCCTCGATATAGACCGGCTTCACGTCGCTTCGGTTGCTGCGCGCCGGCATGACTTCAGATTTCAAAACGCTGTTCATGACCCATCCCTTCCAAGCAACGAGCCTCCTCTACGCCGCGGGCTCAATGAGCAATGAGCTATAAGTAGCGCCAATGAAAACGAGTTTAAGTAACAAACTGAATCAGAGGTTTAGCGATTGGGGTGAATCAATCTTGAAATAAATTCGATTTTTACGATGCCGCTCGGCGGACGCCGGTTTTCTTAACTTACGAATGTCTTACGCGGAAACCACAAATTGAAATGATCCGGAGAGAGCTTTGGCTGAACAGCGCCTGTAAAACTTAATGCACGCGGCCGATTTTTAGCGCCTGTTAAGCCTGTGCGTTATGTCGCGCGATGGCACACCGCGCGGTGTGCGGCCGGGGCTGCGCGAAAATTGGCAAGAATGCGATAAGCATGAACGCGATTGCGGCCGAAAAGCCATTTAATTTCGCGCGGAATTTTTTCGACGAAAGCCGCTGGCGTAAAATTCACTCCGCATATTGCGCGCTGGCGCGCCCGGCATTGAACGTGAGAAAGAAATAGAGCGCGATCAAAACCATGTCGATCGCAACCCAAACCATCGAGATCGAGTTCTTGATCGCGAGCGCGATGAAGATTTGCGAACTCGCCGCGAAGAGCCAGAGCGCACCGCCCCACGGCGTCGCCAGCCAGAGACCGACCGCGGCAACGAGATCGGCGATGGCAAAGAAGATCACCGCAGCCGCCATGGCGGCAGGCAACGCTTCAAGCACCGATCGCTCCGGCATGAGCACGAGCGCCCATTCCGCCAAGCCCTGGCAGATCCACAGGCCTGCCAGCACGCGCATGAAGATGACGAGCATCAGCCCCCATTGGGCTTGTGCCGCCGCGGCCTGTGGCTTGACGCCGAGCTTGATCGCGCCGCCTGGTTCCGGCGGGCGCTCCTCGCGTTCGCTGCGCGTCAAAAACTTCATGCGCCGTCCCCTTCGAAGATCAGGTCGTCGTTGCCGAGCGGCGCAAAATAAGCGTCGATTTTGCCCGCGCTCACCGCGTCGAGCCCATCCGGGCGCCAATCCGGATGATCGCCTTTGTCGATCAGCGTCACGCGAACCCCTTCGTAGAAATCATGGCTGTGCAGAATTCTTGCAGCAATCCGGAACTCGACCTTCAGCGCCTCGGCGAAATCGAGCGCGCCGCCAATTTGCATCTGCTTCAGCGCAATGGCAACGCTCGACGGGGAGCGCGCATGGAGATCGCCCAGCGTCGCTTCGGCAAAAGCCGAGTCGCGATGCGCCGCGTCGGCGAGCGCGGCGACTATTCGTTTCGCGCTTGAGAAAGCGAAAGCACGCGAGATCAACTCGCGCTCCTTCAAAAGGCCCGACGGCGGCGGCGCGACGCGTTCCGCCGCGATCGCTTGCGCTGCATCTTCGCCGTCTGCAAATTTTCCGATCAGGCGATCGAAACGCGCCGACGGCACATGCGCATTGGCAAGACCGAGCGCCAGCACATCGCCGAGATCAATGCGCGCGCCGGTCATCGCCAAGTAAGCGCCGATCCTGTCCGCCAGACGTGGCAGAAAGAAGGTCGCGCCGACGTCCGGAAAAAAGCCGATCGCCGTCTCAGGCATGGCGAAGGTGATGCTGTCGCCGGCGACGCGATACGCCCCGTTGACGGCAATGCCGGCGCCGCCGCCCATGACGATGCCGTCCATCAGCGCGACATAGGGCTTCGGATAGGTCTTTATCCGATAGCAATTGCGATATTCGTCCCGCAGGAAGGCGCGCTGCGCATCATGCCGGCCGTCTTTGCCCCATTCATAGACGCGGCGGATGTCGGCGCCGGCGCAGAAGGCGCGCGCGCTTGTGCTACGCACGGCAACGGTGCGGATGGCCGGGTCGCGCGCGAAATCGTCGAGCGCCGCCGCCATCGCCGCGACCATATCCTGCGTCAGCGCGTTGAGGGCTTTGGGCCGGTCGAGCGTGATGAGGCCGCAATGACCGATCTTGGTGCTGATGATCTCCGGAGCGCTCATGCCGCTCGATTAACCGCGCCGAGCCGGCGGCGTCAATGCGCTCGCCTCTTACCCCGAGGCCATGTTAAGAGATCCGAGCAATTCAAGGAGTTAACGATGTCCGCGCCGGCGCGCCCGAAGCCCCAAGCCGATCCTCTTGCGACCAAGCTTGATCTCGCCGTACGGCTGCGGCGCAATCGCAAGGCCGACTGGTCTCGCCGGCTGGTGCGCGAACATCAGCTTTCGGTCAACGATCTGATCTGGCCGATCTTTCTGGTCGAAGGCGAAGGCAAGACCGAAGCCGTCGCGGCGATGCCGGGCGTCGAGCGCTTTTCCGTCGATGTCGCAGTGCGCGAGGCGGAGGCCGCGGCGCGATTGGGCATTCCCGCGCTGGCGCTGTTTCCAAACACCGAGCCGGCCTTGCGCGACGCCGAGGGCCGCGAAGCGCTGAACGAGCAAAACCTCGTCTGCCGCGCAACGCGGGCGATCAAGCGCGCAGTGCCGGAGATCGGCATCATCACCGACGTCGCGCTTGATCCCTATACGAGCCACGGCCACGACGGCATTCTGCGCGGCAACGAAATCGTCAATGATGCGACGGTCGGCGTGCTCGTCGCGCAAGCGCTCAATCAGGCGCAAGCCGGCGCCGATATCATCGCACCCTCCGACATGATGGACGGCCGCGTCGGCGCCATCCGTGCCGGCCTCGACGCGCACGGCTTCGAGAACGTGCAGATCATGTCCTATGCGGCGAAATACGCCTCGGCCTTTTACGGCCCGTTCCGCGAGGCGGTCGGCACCAATGTAACGCTCGCCGGCGACAAGCGGACCTATCAGATGGATCCCGGCAATTCCGACGAGGCGCTGCGCGAAGTCGCCATCGACCTCGAGGAAGGCGCCGACATGCTGATCGTCAAGCCCGGCCTGCCCTATCTCGATATTCTGGCGCGGGTGAAGGAGAATTTCGGCGTGCCGACCTTCGCCTACCAGGTCTCCGGCGAATATGCGATGATCATGGCAGCCGTGCAGAACGGCTGGCTCGACGGCGAGCGCGCCATGCTGGAAAGTCTCGTCGCCTTCAAACGTGCCGGCGCCGACGGCGTGCTCACTTATTTCGCGCCGCGCGTGGCGAAGAAGCTGCGCGAAATGTTTTAAGCGGGCCTGTTCTATTCGCCTTCTTCGGCGATGTGGCGGCCGAAGAGCGCGAAGGCCACCGCCAGCAAGCAGCCGCCGGCGATGCCGAAGGTCAAGTCCTTCAAAAGGGTCACGCCGAACGTGACGAGCAGCACGCTTGCCGGCTGCCATTGACGCAGAAGGCGGAGGAATTCGCCCTTCTCCGCCATGTTCCAGCAGACGACGACCAGTACGCCGGCCAGCGCCGATAAAGGCACGAAGCTCGCAAGCGGCGCCGCCACCAGCATGAACGACAAAAGAAAGCCCGCGTGCATCATCCCCGACAGGGGGCTGCGGGCGCCGGCGCGGATATTGGTCGCGGTGCGGGCGATCGTGCCGGTCACGCTGATGCCGCCGAACAGGGCCGAGGCCATATTGGCGATACCCTGCGCAACGAGCTCCATATTGGCGCGGTGCTTGCGGCCGGTCATACCGTCGGCGACCTTCGCCGAGAGCAGGCTCTCGATGCCGCCGAGCAAGGTAAACGACAGGGCCGCCGGGAAAACCTCGGCGATGAGATGCGGCGAGAGATTGGGCAGCGCCGGCGGCAGCAGGCCATGCGGCAGCGCGCCGAAGTGCGTGCCGATCGTCTCGACCGGCAAATGCAAAAGCCAGCCGAGGAGCGACGCCAAAGTCACAGCAATCAACATGCCTGGCCAACTCGGCCGCACGCGCTTGATCAGAAAGATCAGCGCCGCAGAGCCGAGGCCGATGCCCAAAGCCGCGGGGTTGAGCGTCGACAGGGCGTGGCCCAAGACGACGAGCTTGGGGATCAGCGCGCCCGGCTCCGGGACGGTCAGTGTGAGGCCGCCCAGCTCCTTGAGCTGGCTCGCGAGGATCGTGACGGCAATGCCGGCAGTGAAGCCGATCGTCACCGGATGGGGAATATGACGGATCAGCGAGCCGAGCCGTAAGGCGCCAAGCAGCGTCAACAACCCGCCGGAGAGAAGGACGGTGAGCAGCAGGCCCTCGACGCCGAATTTGGCAACGGTGGCGGCGACGAGGACGATGAAGGCGCCGGCCGGGCCGCCGATTTGGAACCGGCTGCCACCCAGGGCCGAGACGAGGAAGCCGCCGATGATCGACGTATAGAGACCGCGCTCCGGCGACACGCCCGAGGCAACGGCGATCGCCATCGACAGCGGCAGGGCGACGATCGCCACGGTGAGCGCAGCAAGCCCATCGCGGCGGAGGGCATCGAGGGAATAGCCCTCGTCCAGGACGGTGATCAGCTTCGGGCGGTAAAGATGTGCGGTGGCAGTCCCGTCAGGCATGTCGATCGGCAGTCGAAATATTTGGTGAAAGAAGAGGTTAGCCTTAGCGGTTTAACAAAAGCCTGCGAAGCGCGCCAATTGTCTCACCGGGTTTATACATAGTCATGCCTCGCCGCGCCCGCCAGGAGCCGTCGCCATCGCGACCTGCGCGCCCGGCCGGAACCTCAGCTTCGGTTGCCGCGTTGGCGAGCGGCTTAGTCAATTTTTGAACGGGGCACGACGGCCGAAACCGCCCGTCAACCCGGATGACTGCGAGACTTAAGCCGGAAGGGAGAACCAGAATGCCTTTTAAAACCACGACGCTCGGCCTTTTCGGTGCGGCGGTGGGCGCCCTGACAGCCTTGATGACGACGACGGCGCACGTGAACGCGGCGACCGTCGCCGAACTCGATAATGTCATGCAGACGCAGGACTATGCCGACCTGCTGGCGCCGGTGCCGAACGCCGTCGCGATGCTCCGGGCTGACGATCTAACGAGCGGCAGCACGCAGGCGAACGATGAAAACGCCGACGTACAGCTCGCCCAATATCATCATCACCACCACCACCATCATCACCATCATCACTGGTGGCATCATCATTGGCATCATCATTATTGATTGCAATGTATGCGACGGCATGCCGGCCATGAACGGCATGCCGTCTACCCAGTCGGCCATAGCCTATTCGTTCGAAGAGCGGCGGCCTTTTGACTTTGCTGCGCCAAGGATCAGCCGATAGGTGCCGTCGAAAACCGTATTCGATGCGGAGGTCCATTTCGTCTCGGCCGACAAAGTGCTGCGGCTTTTATAGATGCGGCGCGATTGCATTTCTCGTTCGGCAGCCTCCTCCGCGGTCATTTCCTCAAGCGCCAATTTGCAGTCTTCCGGAATGACGAGCGCTTGGGCGAAAGGTTCACCGCCGCGGAAGATATGCGTCTGCCCTTCCGCCGGCGATTTGAAGACGAGGAAAAACGTCATCGGCCACCAATTGCGGATGAGCGCCGGGACGGCGATGGGAGCGGTGCCCGTCGTATCCGTGTAGAATCGCGGATGCGGCTCGAATCGCACCGCAAAGCCCGGCCCGACCTTGAGGTCGAGCAGAAGCTGAAAGGTGTAATAGATGCGCCCGAAGTTTCTGAACGGCGGCCAGAGGATGTCCGGCTGCGGCGGCAGTCCGAGATCACCTTCGAAGACCGGCTCGCCGCCGCGCATCGTCACGCGGAGCTCGTGATCGTACGGATAGAAAATCTCGATCCCGTATTGCGCCCCCTCGGTGAACGGGAGGCAATGCCAAGCATATTCTTGCGAACCATCGGCGCGCGGCTCTTTCTTGCCGCCCCAGCCCGGCACTTCGAGCCGGGTTTGCCGGGGACGAAGCCGCGGATCGACCAGACGATATTTGACCTTTTGCATGGAAATCGGCCTGTTGAAATCGTTTCGTGGGCAGGAGCGCCGGAATGGCACCCAACCGAGAACGTCGCAGGAAGGCCGATGTTCCGTAGCATCGGGCTTCGCCGCGTCGCCTAGGCGTCCAGCGCGACTTCGGGGTTGTGCCCGATCGCGGCGATCACCCTTGTGTTGCGACGAATCGAGGGCCACATTCTTGCTGCCAATCCCGCAGCGGGAGCCCGTGATGAGCCAGACCGATCAGTTCCAGACCGCGCCGCAGCCGATCTTCCGCAGTCTTGCCTTGCCGCCCGAGGCGCTGGCCGGTGTGCGGACCCGCCGGATTCTGGCCGTCGCCATCGATTTCGTCGTGGTTTCGGTGATCGCCTTCGTCCTATGGCTGGTGCTGTTGGTGGCGACGCTCGGCCTGTCATTGGTGCTCCTGCCGCCGCTCTTCCCCTTCGTCGCCTTCTTCTACAATGGGTTGACGGTCTCCGGCTGGCGGATGGCCACGCCTGGCATGCAGCTCATGGATCTCGAAATCCGCCGCACCGACGGGACGCGCGTGCCGTTCCTTTATGCCGCGGTCCATGCGGTCCTGTTCTACGTAAGCTGGATGTTTCCGCCGATTCTGCTTGTTTCGCTCTTGGCCGACGACAAGCGCTGCCTGCACGACATGCTCGCCGGCGTGGTCGTGACCCGCCGCGTGCGGAATTTTGCCTGACATTTTTCTAGGCACGCGGCGGCGGAGGCGTTAGCCTTCCTTTGCGGGCTGCTTCGTCAGCCCGGACGCCGCTGACCGACGCTCTGAGAGGCAGGTTTGACGCGAGAACTGCGCGACGCGCCGCAATTTTATCTCACTTCGCCTTCGCCCTGCCCCTATTTGCCGAAACGGGAAGAGCGCAAGGTCTTCACGCATCTCGTCGGCCGCCGCGCGACGGCGCTGAACGATACGCTGACGCAATCGGGATTTCGCCGCTCGCAGACCATCGCCTATCGCCCGGCTTGCGAAAATTGCCGGGCCTGTGTCTCCGTGCGGGTAAAGGTCGACGAGTTCGAACCGTCGCGCAACATGCGCCGCGTGCTGAGCGCCAATGGCGATCTCATCGCCGCCGTGCTGCGGACCGAGCCGACGAGCGAACAATATTCGCTGTTTCGCGGTTATCTCGACGCCCGCCACGGCGACGGCGGCATGGCGGACATGACCGTGCTC
>JAJXZN010000154.1 GCA_021780015.1 Pseudomonadota bacterium | reverse complement strand
GGAACGGATAGGCCTGGACCTGGAATGACGGCCGGCCGCCGAGGAATGAGTCGCGCGCCAGCGAATAGATCTCGCTTATCTGTTCGTCGGTCATGGCATAGCAACCGCTCGACGAGCAGTCGCCGTGGATCATGAGCAAGCTGCCGGCGCGCTTGTTTGCTCTGTCGAAGCTGTTGGGGTAGCCGACGTTGATCGCAAGATAGTAGTTGGAGTTGGGATTCAGCAACTCGGGTGTAATTGAATAGAACCCCTCTGGCGCCTGACGGTCGCCCTCCTGCAACTTCGGCCCAAGATCGCCCGACCACCGACAGATCGGATAGATCTTGAGGATCTGGAAACGGCCGGTGGCGTCCTGTTTCCAGACTTCGAGCTCCGCCTCTTCCTTGAAAACGCGCACGACGATAGGTGAATATTTTGGCATCTTCTTTTGTCGGAGCAGCGAGAGCAGCTCGGGCGGCAGCTCCCTTGTTGCCTTGGCCGGCAACCGATTGCTGTTTTCGCCAAGGCACATGACCGGCGTCAACGCCGCGACAAAAGCCGCCGCCAGCACAAGCGCACGGAGTACCGTGGCGCGGATCATTGCTGTATCTCCGACGTGGCGAAGGCGGTCATAATGACGCCGCCAGACCGCGCCGACCTTATCCGCCTTTTCGAATACCGTTACCTCGAGCCCGGCAGCGCGCATGGCCATGACGGAGGCCAGCCCCGCCGGGCCAGCCCCCACGATGATCGCTTCGGGATTCGGCAATAGACCCTCGCCGGCGAATGTTCTTACTTGCCCCATACCTCGTTGGCGACGTCGACCGTGAGCTTCAGTTTGGCCCACTGCTCTTCCTCGGTGAGGATATTGCCCTCTTCGGTAGAGGCGAAGCCGCATTGCGGCGAGAGCGCGAGCTGCTCGAGCGGCGCGAATTTGGCCGCCTCTTCCAGCCGCCGCTTGATGTCGTCTTTTTTCTCCAGTTTGCCGCTCTTGGAGGTGATGACGCCGACCACCACGATCTTGTTGCCCTTCGGCAGATACCGCAGCGGCTCGAAGCCGCCGGCGCGCTCGGAATCATATTCAAGGAAATAGCCGTCGTAATTGGTGCCGGCCAGCATGGTCTCGGCCACCGGCTCGTAGCCGCCCGACGAAATCCAGGTCGAGCGGAAATTGCCGCGGCAGACATGCGTCGTGATCGTCATGTCGGCGGGCCGCTCGGCGATCGCGTAATTGATCACGCGGGCATAGATCTCCTGCAGGCCGTCGGGATTGTCGCCGCGCTCGCGCGCCTTCTTCAATTCGTCCTGCGAGCAGAGATAGGCCCAGACCGTGTCGTCAAATTGCAGGTAACGGCAGCCGGCGTCGTAGAACGCCTTGACCGCCTTGCGATAGGTCTTGCCGAGATCCTCATAGAACGCATCGAGATCGGGATAGACCTGGTGCGAGATCGACTTGCGGCCGCCGCGGAAATGCAGCACCGCCGGCGACGGGATCGTCATCTTGGCGGTGACATGCGCGGTGTCGGCATGCTTCTTCAGGAAGCGAAAGTGGTCCAGCATCGGATGATGGTCCGGGAAATCGAGCTTGCCGATCACGCGGATGGCGTCGTGCCGGGTCTGGACGCCGGCAAACTGGATACCGGCGTCGGGGTGAAACAGTTCGCAGCCGGTCAGACTTTTAAGAAAGTCGAAATGCCACCATGAGCGGCGGAACTCGCCGTCGGTGGCGAGCTTCAGCCCGGTCGAGGCCTGCTTGTGCACGACCTTTTCGATCTCCATGTCCTCGACCTTGCGCAGATCGTCGGCCGAGATTTCGCCCTTCTCCAGCCTGACGCGCGCTTCCTTGATGCGCGGCGGCCGCAACAGGCTGCCGACCTCGTCGGCACGGAAAGGGGCTTTGTTTCTTTGCATGGTTTTTCTCCCAACCAATTTAATGTGCCGCAGCGCCGGAAACGCCGAGATAGCGTTCGAGCACCGCGGGATCTGATTTCAGGGCGGCGCTGGCCGCGTCATGGACGATCGCCCCGCGCTCCAATATCACAACACGATCGGCCAGCCCCAGAATCTTTTGTGCATTCTGCTCGACAATGATCGAGCAGGTTCCGCCGGCGCGGGTGATGGTGCCGAGTGCGGCGAGCAGCTCCTCGACGATGATCGGGGCGAGGCCCTCGGTCGGCTCGTCCAGCAGCAGCACCTTCGGATTGAGCGTCAGCGCGCGACCGATCGCCAGCATCTGCTGCTCGCCGCCGGAGAGCTGGTTGCCGAAATTGCTGCGGCGCTCCTTGAGCCGCGGAAACATCTCGTACACTTTCGCGACCGTCCAGGGTCCGGGCTGCGCCACCGCGGTCATGTTTTCCTCCACCGTCAGCGAGCGAAAGATGTTGCGCTCCTGCGGCACCCAGCCGATGCCCGCCCGCGCCCGCTGGTCGGGACGCATGTGGGTAACGTCGAGCCCGCCGACCGCGATGGTGCCGCCAAAACGGCGGGTGTTTCCGACGATCGAATTGATCAGCGTGGTCTTGCCGGCCCCGTTGCGCCCGAGCAGCGCCAGCACCTGGCTCTCGGCCAGACCAAGCGACAGCTTGGGCAGCACCAACGCCTCACCGTAACCGGCGCGCAGGCCCTCGATCCTCAAGAGATCAGGCATCGGCGCCCTCGCCGAGATAGACCGCCTTGACCTGCGGATCGCGCGCCACCTCGCCGGGCGGTCCCTCCACCAGCAGCGCGCCACCGACCAGCACCGAAATGCGGTCGGCAAAGCTAAATACCAGATCCATGTCGTGCTCGATCAGGAGCACGGTGACATCGCGCGGCAAGGCCGCAACCGCGGCGAGGATATCGTGGCGCTCGCCTTCGGGAACGCCGGCGGCCGGTTCATCGAGCAGCAACACCCGCGGCTTGCTCGCAATCGCAACGGCGATCTCGAGCAGGCGCTGCTTGCCATAGGGCAACGTCGCCGTCAGCTCGTTCATCACATCGAGCAAATGGAAGCGTTGGAGATTCTCGGCGATCTCGGTATTGACGTCGGCGCGCGTGCCCATCCGGCGCCACCAGTCGCCGCCGCGGCCGAGCCGTTCCGACACCAC
>JAJXZN010000027.1 GCA_021780015.1 Pseudomonadota bacterium | reverse complement strand
TCTTTACGCTCGCCGCCACGGCCGATCGGATCGAACACCATGCCGACGGGCGCGTGAGCCTGATCGATTACAAGACCGGCACGCCGCCGGGCATGGACGAAGTACGCGCCGGGTTCGCGCCGCAATTGACGCTGGAAGCGGCCATGGCAAACCGCGGCGCCTTCGGGCTCGCGCCCGGCACGCAAGTGGCCGAAGCGATCTATGTGAAGCTCTTCGCCAAAGGCGGCGGGCGCGAACGCCCGCTTCTCTTCACGCGGCCGGATGCGCCGCTTGCCGACATATCCGAAAAACATTTCGTCGAACTCGCCGCGCTGCTCAATCAATTCCGCGATCCGACGGTCGGCTATCCGGCGCGGCCCTATCCGAAATTCGCGGCGCGCTACAACGCCTATGATCATCTGGCGCGCGTTAGAGAATGGGCCGCAGGCCGCGAGGACGGCGTATGAGGCCGATTCCGCGCCACGTCATCGATCAGCAGCGCGTGGCCTCCGATCCTGCGGCTTCCGTCTGGGTCTCGGCCAACGCCGGCTCGGGCAAGACGCATGTGCTGGCGCAGCGTGTCCTGCGGCTTCTGCTCGACGGCGTGCCGCCGGCAAAAATCCTCTGCCTGACCTTTACCAAGGCGGCGGCGGCGAATATGGCCGAGCGCGTCTTCAAGGCGCTGTCCGATTGGACGGCGCTCGACGATGCAGGCCTTGCCAAGGCGCTCACCGCGATCGGCGCGCCGAAGGTCGATGCCGCGACGCTGATCTTCGCGCGCCGCCTCTTCGCCCGCACCGTCGAGACGCCGGGCGGCCTGAAGATCCACACGATCCACGGCTTTTGCGAGCGGCTTCTGCATCTCTTCCCGTTCGAGGCCAATGTGCCGGGGCGTTTCGAAGTGCTCGACGATCTCGGCGAAGCCGAGCTTCTCACGCTCGCGCGGCGCGAAGCTCTGGCCGGCGCGCAAAAAGATAAGGGCGCGCTCGGCGCCGCGCTGAAAACCCTCGCGGCGGAAACCTCGGAGGACGAATTCACCGGGCTTCTGAAAAGCGCCTTGAGGCATCGCGAACATCTGCGGCACGATTACGTCGAGCACGCCGGCCGCGATCTCAGCACCGCTCTCGGCGTCCCGGACGGCGCGAATGTCGCCACGCTCGACGCCGCGATGATCGACGGCGGCATCGCCCCGGCGCGCTGGCGCGAATTCGCAGATTTTCTCAATGCAGGTCTTGTGAGCGATCGCGAAAAGGCCGACTTGTTTCTCACCGCAATCGAAGCGCATCAGCGCGGCGACCATAGGGGCTGCCTCGACGCCTATTTCGAGATTTTCTTCACGCTCAAGGGCGAGAGGCGCAAATCTCTCGTCACCAAGGCGCCGGCCGCCAGACGTCCTGATCTCGTCGACGCTCTGGCGCAAGAACAAGACCGCCTCGAGCGTCTGCGCGTCCTGCGCAAAGCCGCCGAATGCCTCGAAAAATCGCTGGCGCTCGGGACGCTCGTCGCGTCGGTTTTCGCCCGTTACGAAGCCTTGAAGGCAATGCGCGGCAAACTCGATTTCGACGATCTCATCGACCGGACGCTGGCGCTTTTCGAGCGTTCCGATGCGCGCTGGGTGCTGTATAAACTCGATTCCGGCATCGATCATATCCTCGTCGACGAGGCGCAGGATACGAGCCCGGCCCAATGGCGCATACTCGAACACTTGGCGAGCGAGTTCTTCGCCGGCGCCGGCAGCCGCGGCCAGATGCGAACCTTCTTCGCGGTCGGCGACGAGAAGCAATCGATCTTCTCGTTTCAAGGCGCAGCGCCCGACATGTTCCATGCGATGCGCGCCCGCTTCGCAAAAAAATTCGCGGAAGCGCAAAAGAGCTTCGCGCATGTGCAGCTCAAGACCTCGTTCCGTTCGGTACCGGCCGTTCTCGACGCCGTCGACCGGGTCTTCGACTTTCAGGCGCATCAACGCGGCCTCGTCTCTGACGATCCATGGATGGGGCACGAATCGCTCAAGCAAACCCTCCCCGGCCTCATCGAAATCTGGCAGCCGGTGACCGCGCCGGAGCGTCCGGAGCCGGAGGATTGGAAACTGCCGCTCGATCTTCTCGACGAGAACGATCCCGCCAATATTCTCGCCCAGCGCATCGCCAGAAAGATTGCCGCGCTCGTCGCGCCGGGTTCGGGCGAACGTGTCTATGATTCGAAAACAGAGCGTTTCCGCGCCGTCACGGCCGGTGACATTCTGATCTTGGTGCGCACGCGCAACGCTTTGTTCGATGCGATCATCCGCGCTCTAAAACAAGCGCGCGTGCCGGTGGCCGGCGCCGACCGACTCGATCTTCTCGCCCATATCGCCGTGATGGACCTGATCGCCGCCGGCCGCGTAGCCCTGCTGCCGCAAGACGATCTGAGCTTGGCCACCGTGCTGAAATCGCCGCTCGTCGGCTTCGACGACGATGATCTGCTGCGGCTTGCGCCGCACCGGAAAGCGTCGCTTTTTGCCGCGCTCGGCCAATCGGCCGGGGCAAGAGACAAAGCCGCTTATCAAACGATCGTGCGCTGGCGGGCGCGCGCCACCGGCGCCGCGTTCGACTTCTACGCACGGCTCCTCGCCGAAGACGGCGGCCGGCGCGCGATGGAGGCACGGCTCGGCCTCGAAGCCTGCGACGCGATGGACGAGTTCCTGCGCTTGGCTTTGCGCGCCGAAAAGGATGGCACGCGCTCGCTGCCCGGCTTCCTGGCCGAGATCGAAAGCCTCGACCTATCGATCAAGCGCGACATGGAATCTGCCGCCGATGCGGTGCGGGTAATGACCGTGCATGGCGCCAAAGGGCTCGAGGCGAAGATCGTCTTTTTGCCCGATACCTGCAGCGCGCCGCGCCCGCAGCAGGACGCCAAGATTCATCTGCTCGATGGCGCGGAGAACCGCAAAATTCTCGCTTGGTCGCCCCGCAAGGACGACGATCCCGAAGCCGTCGCCCGGGCGCGGCAAGCGGCGCGCGACGAGGCCGAAAACGAATATCGCCGCCTCCTTTATGTGGCCATGACCCGCGCCGAAGAACGGCTCTATATCAGCGGCTTCTACCGCAAGACCG
>JAJXZN010000064.1 GCA_021780015.1 Pseudomonadota bacterium | reverse complement strand
TGTCGAAGCGCTGGAAGACCATCGTTTCGAGCCGGTTACGATGTTGCAATGGCGCAATAGCGATCTCGACTTCTCGTCTATTGCTGCGCTCGGCGCTTCGCTCGACCGCCAGCCCAAGGATTATGGCCTGACGCGGGCTCCTCTCGCCGAAGATCAAATGGTGCTTGACATTGCCGGGCGGGACGAGAATGTCCTGCGGGTCACCAAGACCGAGGCCGATGTGTCGCGGCTTTGGGACGCTTGTCAGATTCCCGATTACCGCAAACTGTCGCCGGCGGCACACGCAGAACTCGTACTTTCGATCTATGGCTTCGTTGTCCGTGCGCGCCATATTCCCGAAGACTGGTTTGCACGGCATATTCACGAGCTTGATCGCACCGATGGCGACCTCGATACGCTGTCGGCGCGGCTGGCCCAGGTCAGGACTTGGACTTTTATCGCCAATCGGCCTGATTGGCTCGGCGACCCGGAGCATTGGCAGGAGGTCGCGCGTCGGGTAGAGGACAGGCTGTCAGACGCTTTGCATGAACGTCTCGCCCAAAGGTTCATCGATCGGCGGACGAGCGTGCTGATGCGTCGCTTGAGAGAGAACGCGATGTTGGAAGCCGAAATCACCCCAGGCGGCGATGTGCTGGTCGAAGAGCAGCACATTGGGCATTTGTCGGGATTTCGTTTCACGGCTGATCCGCAGGCCGATGGTGAAGCCGCCAAGGCTTTGAACGCGGCCGCGCAGAAGGCGCTCGCCAGCGAGATCGAAGGCCGGGCGCGGCGCGTGCATGAGGCGGTCGACGAGGCTTTCGTTCTCGCTAACGACGGCGTCATCCGCTGGTTGGGCGAGGCGATCGGCAAGCTTGTGCCGGGCGAACATGTTCTGCAACCGCGCGTCGCCGTTCTCGCCGACGAACAATTGACCGGTCCGTCCTTGGACCTCGTCCAGAAGCGGCTCGAACTCTGGCTCGCACAGCACGTCAAAAAATTGCTCGGCCCGCTGCAGGATCTCGAAAGCGGCGAGGGACTTGAGGGGATCGCCCGCGGTGTCGCCTTCCGCGTTGCCGAGGCGCTCGGCGTGCTCGAGCGTTCGCAGGTCGCCGAAGACGTCAAGAGCCTGACGCAGGAGGCGCGTGCGACGTTGCGTAAGCTCGGCGTGCGCTTCGGCGCCTATCATCTCTATTTGCCGGCGCTGTTGAAGCCCGCCCCGCGCGCCTTCGCGGCGCAGCTTTGGGCCTTGCGCAATCCGGGCGCCGAAAACAGCCAGAGCCAGGCCGAGGTGCCGCATCTCGCCTCCTCAGGCCGCACGTCATTTGTGGCCGACAAGGATATTCCGAAAGGTTTTTATCGCGTCGCCGGTTTTCATGTCTGCGGCGAGCGCGCTGTGCGCGTCGATATTCTGGAACGCTTGGCTGATCTTATCCGCCCAGCCATCGCTTATCGGCCGGGGACGACGTCGGGCGATCCGCCGGCGGGCGCGGCGGATGGTGACGGTTTCGTCGTCACCGTAGCGATGACCTCGCTTGCCGGCTGTTCGGGCGAAGCCTTCGGCGCGATCTTGCGCGCACTCGGCTATCAGAGCGAACAGCGCAAAGGTCCCGCGATCACCGTTCCGCTGGTGCCGAAGGCGGCGGTCGAGCCGATCACGGCCGCCGCGCAAGCGTCCGCAGCATCCGACGCTGCGACGCCGGTCGAGGCCGATTCGCAGACCACGGCAACCGAGGATAGCGCCGCCGAACCCGGCGCCGTCTCTGCGCCCGGCGCCGAAGACTCAACCGAAGCGCCTCAGGCCGATGTCTTTGCGGCAGAGACCGCACCGGCCGTCGTCGAGGAAACGCCGGCCGAAATTGCCGCCGTATCGGTGCAATCGACCGGCGCCGAAACGCCCGCGCCCGCCGAGGCTGAAGGCGAGTCTGTCGCGGCGGCCGAGTCCGCACCGGAAGCGCCGCTATCCGGAGAAGCTGAGCCCGCGATCGAAGCCGTCGAGGGCGCTGCGTCGGAAACGTCGAGCGAACCGCCGCTGATCGAGGTCTGGCGGCCGTTTCGGCATCGCCATCAAGCGCGGCGTCCGGCACGGCCGCAGCGGCATGCCCAGCAGCGGTTTCCGCGTTCCGGCCAGCAAGCACCGGCTGCGCCGACAGGCGAAGCCGCGGCAGCAGCGGGTGAGCCAAATGGTGGCGCCAGCGTGCCGCTTGAGCGGCCGGCGCGGCCTGAGCATCGGCGCCGGCATCATAGCGCCGCCAGCGTCCCCGCAGGTTCGCCAAGCGGCCCGGGCAGGCCGGATAAGAAGCGGGATTTTTCGCAGAAGCCGCCACATCGCGGTCCGCGTGACGGGGAGAGTCAAGGCCGCGGAAAATGGTCCTCGGCGGAGAAGCCGCGCGAGCGGCAGCCGGACCCGAATTCGCCCTTCGCCAAGCTGCTCGTGCTGAAGCAGCGCTTGGAGGGTCAAGAGGGAAAAAATTAGCAAAATCAAGGCTAAATCCTGCCCAGCAGGGCGACGTAGGGACTTTCCCCGCAACGTTGCAACATGTTATGCAAAATTAATTGACTAGGTCATTGGTCTGTCGCAAACGCCCAGACGCTTTTCGATAAAGGGGATCAACGGTGGACGCTAACGGCTCTGAGCAGAAAGACGAACTCGTCAATCAGATCGTCGACGTGATCGTGTCCGAGGGCATGATCGATCGTGACAAGGTCAAGATGGACGCCTCGATCGAGAGCTTGGGATTGAAGTCCATCGACATTGTCATGATCCTGACGGCGCTCGAAGAAAAGTTCGACGTCTATATTCCGATGGACGGGCCGTTCCACGAGGCTAAGGACGTGAAAAGTCTGATCGACGCCATGGCGAATTACATCAGCAAAGAAAAGACCGCCTGAATGGCGCAGCGGCGGGTCGTTATTACCGGCATCGGCGCGGTTTCGTCGTTGGGACTTGGTGCGAAAGCCCTGTGGGAGGCGGCGCGCGACGGCCGCTCCGGCATTCGCGAGACGATCTTTGCGCGGCCCTATCCCGGCCGCATCAAGATTTCCGCGCAGGTTCCGGATTTCGACGCCAGCCTTTATCTCGACAAGGATACGCTGTCGCTCAGCGATCCGGTT
>JAJXZN010000290.1 GCA_021780015.1 Pseudomonadota bacterium | reverse complement strand
CACGCCGGCCGCCGGGTTGCCGGGCAGTCCGGCCTGGGGCGCCCACCATTGATAAAAGCCGCGCCAGGCGGCCAGCGGTTTGGCGAGATAAGCGGGCAGCGATGGGGCGGTCGAAATCTGCGTCATTTAGCGGTCGATCAAAAGACGGTAGCCGGCGCCGCGCACGGTCTGCAGATGCAGTGGATTGGCCGGATCGCGCTCGATTTTATGGCGGAGCCGGTTGACTTGGACATCGACGGTGCGCTCGTTGCCGGCGACGCCCGGCCCGGCGAGCATTTCCCGGCTCACCGTTTCGCCGGGTCGCGCGGCAAGCAGCCTCAGCATGTCGCGCTCGCGTTCGGTGAGACGGACGATCTCTTCGCCGCGGCGCAGATCGCCGCGATGCAGGTCGAAGACGAAGCCGCCGAAATGCACATGCGTGATTTGCGTCGGCGGCGCCGGCGGCTGGGCACGCCGCAGGATGGAGGCGATGCGCAGCAGAAGCTCGCGCGGCTCAAACGGCTTTGCGAGAAAATCATCGACGCCGGTCTCGAAGCCCGCGATGCGATCCCCAGTCTCCGCTTTGGCGGTCAGCATCAGGATGGGCACGCGGCCACGGTCGGAATGATCGGTGCGCAGCCGCGCGGCGAAGTCGAGGCCGCTTTCGCCCGGCATCATCACGTCGAGGACGAGAAGATCGAAGGAGAAATTCTTCAGCGCGGCGGTCGCCTCCTCGGCATTGCCGGCGAGCGTGACGCGATAGCCTTCTTGGCTCAAATAGCGTTGCAGCAGGACGCGAATGCGCCGGTCGTCATCGACAATGAGAAGGTGGGCGGCATCGTCCGCGGGGATCGGCGTCTCAGCTTGCGGATCTGGCTCACGTTCAACGTCGGAATCGGTCATAGCTCACGGCCAAGCGGCTTCAGCCGGGCACCGGAGGCAACCAGAGTCGCGACCTTTTCTTGCTCGCGCGGATCGATCATGGCGAGCAGAAAGGCAATCGCATCCGGGCGCGCGTTCTTCTGCAAATGGCCGAACACGCGGCGGAAACGCTGCGTCTGCAATTTCGCAATGCTCAGCGCCAGGTTGATGCCCGTCTTGGTTGGATAGAGTTGGCGCTGGCGGCGGTCGATCACGCCGGCGCGCACTTCGACATAGCCCTTGTCGCGCAATTCCTTCAGTACGCGGTTGAGGCTTTGTTTTGTGATCTTCAAAATATCGAGAAGCTCGGCGATCGTCAGCCCCGGCCGGCGGCTGACGAAATGCAGCACCCTATGGTGCGCGCGGCCGAAACCATAGCTTTCGAGCAACCGGTCGGCGTCGCCGACAAAGTCGCGATAGGCGAAAAACAGAAGCTCGATCAGGTCGAACATCGGCTCTGCTTCCGCTTGGGCGGGAGCGATCCGCGCCGCGGCCGGCAGGCTGGGTTCGGTGTTTTTTCTCCGCGACACTGATTCCATGGACCGGCTTCCCAATACGCAATACGTGACAAAACTTGAACGCCATAGCACGCCGAAAAGGCCGCGTCAGTCCCCCGGATGGGCGAGCATTTACGTCAGTGATATTGACATATTCGGGAAGGATTGCTAGCGCTCAGAATGCCGTTTGGTGCGCCGAAGGCCTGTAAACTTTTGCCCCGCGGCACGAGAAGAGTCAGAATGCCGCGCCGGCCCCGCGCCGCCGCGAAAGGAGATTGCGTCATGTCCGTTCTGCCGTTCGACCAGCGTGAAGGTTTCATCTGGATGAACGGCAATCTGGTTCCATGGCGCGACGCCAAACTGCATGTGCTCTCGCACGGGTTGCATTATGCTTCCTGCGTGTTCGAAGGCGAACGCGCCTATGGCGGGCAGATTTTCAAATCCGCCGAACATTCGGAGCGGTTCAGACGCTCGGCCAACGTGCTCGATTTCGAGATTCCCTATTCCGTTGCCGAACTCAACGCGGCAAAGCAGCTTGTCGTCGACAAAAATAATCTGACCGATTGCTATGTCCGCCCGGTCGCCTGGCGCGGCAGCGAAATGATGGCGGTCGCGGCGCAGAATTCGACGATCAATACTGCTATTGCGGTCTGGCCGTGGCCGAGCATGTTCAATGTCGCCGAGAAAATGAAGGGCATCCGCCTCGACATTGCGGATTATCGCCGGCCGGATCCGCAGACCGCGCCGACGGCCGCCAAGGCCGCCGGCCTCTATATGATCTGTACGATTTCGAAGCATCGCGCCGAGCGGCGCGGCTATGCCGACGCGATGATGCTCGATTGGCAGGGGCGCGTCGCCGAATGCACCGGTGCCAATATTTTCTTTGCCGTCGACGGCGTGCTGCACACGCCGATTGCCGATTGCTTCCTCGACGGCATTACGCGGCGCACGGTGATCGATCTTGCCAAGCGCCGTGGCGTCGAGGTGATCGAGCGGCGCATCATGCCCGAGGAGCTGACGCAGTTCGACGAATGTTTCCTCACCGGCACGGGCGCGGAGGTGACGCCTGTCTCGGAGATCGGCCCGTATAAGTTCACCCCGGGCGCGCTCTCGCGTGCGTTCGTCGAGGATTATTCGGCCGAGGTGCGGCCAAAGCAGCAGGCGGCCTAACTCAATCGCTAATTGTGCGGCTCAGTGGTCAATTCGAACTTCGCGACATCGAAGGCCGCATTGACGCGCTTGATGAGTTCGGCGGGCGGCCCCGCGGCCTCGGCGCGTTTACCGAGAATTTCGAACCAGACCTCGGTGTCCCGGCCGGTTTGGCTTTGGCGCCGGAACACCGCGTGATAGCCAAGCGGCGCCAGCACATCGTTCAGCCGGCCAAATAATTCGTCCGCGACGGCAGCACGGATGACAAGAACGGCGCGCTGCTCGCGCGGAATTTGCATGTCGAACCAGCGCAAAGTTGAAAGCGTCAGGACCGTCAGGACGGTTCCGGCAATCCCGAGATCGATCTGACCGCCGCCAAAGCAAAGGCCGATCACGGTCATGATCCACAGCGTCGCCGCTGTTGTGACGCCCGTCACGAGGTCGCTGCGGCGCAGGATGGTGCCGGCGCCGATGAAGCCGACCCCGGTCAAAATGCCAAGCGGCAGCCGCATCATATCCATGACGCCGAACGAGGCTGCGGTTTTGCCGGCAACCGG
>JAJXZN010000279.1 GCA_021780015.1 Pseudomonadota bacterium | reverse complement strand
GTAAACCGTATAGACGGCCATGATCTCTTTCCGTTAGCCCGCCAGCGACCCTTTGGTCGAGGGGATTTCGCCGCTGCGGCGCGGGTCGATGGCGACCGCGGCCCTCAGCGCCCGCGCCAGCCCTTTGAACGCCGATTCGGCGATATGATGGCTATTATCGCCATATAGGGTCTCGATATGCAGATTCATCCCGGCGTTCGTCGTCAGCGCCTGGAAGAATTCGCGCACCAGCTCGGTGTCGAACGAACCGATCTTCGCCTGCGTGAACACCGTCTTGAAGACGAGGAATGGCCGGCCGGACAGATCGATCGCGACGCGCGTCAATGTCTCGTCCATCGGCTGCAGGGCGTCGCCGAAGCGGATGATGCCGCGTGCGTCGCCCAAAGCCTGGCGGATCGCCTGGCCGAGCGCGATACCGGTATCCTCGACCGTATGGTGATGGTCGATATGCAGATCGCCCTGCGCCGCGATCTCAATGTCGATCAAGGAATGGCGCGCCACCTGCTCCAGCATATGGTCGAAGAAGCCAATCCCGGTCGCAATATTGGCATGGCCGGTCCCGTCGAGATCGACACGGACTTCGATGGCGGTTTCCTTGGTTTTTCGGGCAATCAGAGCTTTGCGCATAGGGAAAATGGGGCCTCGGTCGCGATCGCGGCGGACCATAGAGCATTTTGCCGCAAAGAGAAAACCAAAGCTGTGTGGCCGCATCGGAAGCCACTGATATGCTTTATTTTTTGCCCCACGCATGGGGCGCGGGCGCGGCGTGCCCTTGCCAGCCGTGCGGCAACTTCATAGATGGGGACAGTCTTTTCCCGCCGTGCCGCGGCAATTCCTGAGAGTTCCCATGTCTGAATTGCCAGCCTGGCACGGAACGACGATCATCATGGTGCGCAAGGGCGGCCGTACGGTGATCGGCGGCGACGGGCAAGTGTCGATCGGCCAGACGATCATCAAAGGCAATGCCAAGAAAGTCCGTCGCCTCGCCAAGGGCGAAGTGATCGGCGGCTTCGCCGGCGCCACGGCCGATGCGTTCACGCTTTTCGAGCGGCTTGAAAGCAAGCTCGAACAATACCCCGGCCAGCTCGTGCGCGCCTGCGTTGAGCTCGCCAAGGATTGGCGGACCGACCGCTATCTGCGCCGGCTCGAAGCCATGATGCTCGTCGCCGACAAGGAGGCTGGCCTCGTCCTCACCGGCAATGGCGATGTGCTGGAGCCGGAGGCGACGCCGGACGGCAGCGTCATGGGCATCGGCTCGGGCGGCAATTATGCGCTTGCCGCCGGCCGGGCTCTGCTTTCGACCGCGGCCGATGCCGAGACGATTGCGCGCCGCGCGCTCGATATCGCCGCCGACATCTGCGTCTACACGAACCGTAATGTCGTCATCGAAAGCTTGCCATGATTTCGGACGAGGTTCTTGCTCTTGCCACGCTGCGCGGCGTCGTCACGCCCGAGCAAGCCGAGGCCTTGCGCGGCCTCGCGCGCTCCGAGATCGAGGCCGACCGGGCCGATCTGCCGCCGCCGCCGTCGATGCCGGCTGCGGTCGCTGCGGCGGACAGCGTAGACGACGAGAACCTGCGATTCATCACAAGCTTCGCCGATATATTCGTGACCATCGGCATCGCGCTTTTCTCTTGGGCGGTGGCTGACATCGTCGCGCATTACCTCGGCGAAACGGCGAAATGGGGCGTCCTTGCCGTTGCGGCATGGGGGCTCGCGGAATTCTTCACGCGTCGACGTCGGATGGCTTTGCCGAGCATCGTTCTGCTGCTGCTCTTCGTGGCTGCCGCGTTCAATTTCGTTCTTGGGTTTGTCACGCCCGATGATGCGGGTGCCTATCTCGTGCGCCGCTTCCAGCATTTCGGCGGATGGATGCACTGGGATCCGCGCTCAGCGCTCATCGCAGGATTGGCAACGGCAGCCCTCGCGGCGCTGCATTATTGGCGCTTCCGCGTTCCGATCACCCTTGCGGCCGGCTGCGGGGCGCTCAGTGTCGCTTTCGTCGCGTCGGTCCACTGGCTCGATCCGTCGCTCGGCGGCGATCGTTACAACATTTTGTTGCTGCTCTGCGGCATCGGCGTCTTCGCGCTCGCCATGCGCTTCGACATGTCGGATCCGGCGCGCCAGACGCGCCGTACCGACATCGCTTTCTGGCTGCATCTTCTCGCTGCGCCGCTGATCGTCCACCCATTGATCGCCGCGTACATGAATTATGAGATGCTCGGTACGCGCGCCGCATTCGGCATCCTCGGCATCTTCCTTATCTTCGCCGTCGTCTCACTCGCGATCGACCGGCGCGCTCTGCTCGTTTCCGGCCTCACCTATGCGGGAATTGCATTTAGTGCGTTGATCCGCCAAACCGGACTTGTGGACTTCACCAGATTGACCAGCATAACGGTGCTGACCCTGGGGCTGTTCATCTTATTGCTCAGCGCCGGCTGGCGGCCGCTCCGCAACACGATCCTGCGCCTCTTGCCGCCGGCGCTCGCCCAGCGTCTTCCCCATCCACGCTCGCAGATGTCATGACTGATTTTTCTCCCCGCGAAATCGTTTCCGAACTCGACCGTTTCATCGTCGGTCAGAAACAGGCCAAGCGCGCGGTCGCCATCGCTTTGCGCAACCGCTGGCGGCGGCTCAATCTCGAAGGCGCGATGCGCGATGAGGTGATGCCGAAAAATATCCTGATGATCGGGCCGACCGGTTGCGGCAAAACCGAGATTTCCCGGCGTCTCGCCAAGCTCGCCAATGCGCCGTTTCTCAAGGTCGAGGCGACGAAATTCACCGAAGTCGGCTATGTCGGCCGCGACGTCGAGCAGATCGTCCGCGACCTGCTCGAAATCGCCATCGCTCAGGTGAAGCAGGCAAAGCGCAAGGCGCTGCAGGCGCGTGCCCATCTTGCGGCGGAAGACCGGCTGCTCGACGCCTTGGTCGGTGCGCATGCCTCGCCGGCGACGCGCGATTCCTTCCGCAAGAAATTGCGCGATGGCGAATTGGCAGACAAAGAAATCGAGCTCGAACTGGCGCAACCTTCATCCAATATGCCGATGTTCGAATTGCCGAACATGCCGGGCGCCTCGATCGGGGCGATTTCGATCGGCGATATTTTCGGCAAGGGCAAGCAGTCCAAGCCGCGCCGGCTTCTGGTGAAGGATGCCTACGAGCCGCTGATCGCCGAGGAAAGCGATAAGCTGATGGACCAGGACCAGATCGTCCAGGAAGCCATCCATCAAGTCGAGAACAACGGCATCGTCTTCCTCGATGAGATCGACAAGATCTGCGCGCGCGAGGGCCGCGGCGGCGCCGATGTATCGCGCGAAGGCGTGCAGCGGGATCTGCTGCCGCTCATCGAGGGGACGACGGTTTCGACCAAGCACGGCGCGGTGAAGACCGACCATGTGCTCTTCATCGCCTCGGGCGCGTTCCATATCGCCAAGCCCTCCGACCTGCTGCCGGAATTGCAGGGGCGCCTGCCGATCCGCGTCGAACTCTCGCCGCTCGACGAGGAGGATTTCCGTCGTATCCTGGTCGAGACCGAGGCGAGCCTGATCAAGCAATATCAAGCCTTGCTGAAAACCGAGGGCGTCGATCTCGTCTTCACGCCCGACGGCGTCAATGCGATCGCCAAGATCGCCGTGCAGGTCAATTCGAGCGTCGAGAACATCGGCGCCAGGCGGTTGCAGACGGTGATGGAGCGGGTTCTCGACGAGGTGAGCTTTTCGGCGCCCGACCGCTCGGGCGAGCGGATCGAGATCACCGCCGAATTTGTTGATAAGAATATCGGCGATCTGGCGCGCAACACCGATCTGAGCCGCTTCATTCTATAGCGCCGGCCGGGGCTCGATGGATCGCAGCTTGCCAGGGCAGGGCAGGGGCGGCATAAGACCCGCCACCTTAAACCGGAACCTTCCCAGGCATGGCCGATTTTCATCCCCGCGTCTTTTCCGGCGTGCAGCCGACCGGCAATTTGCATCTCGGCAATTATCTTGGCGCGATCACCAAATTCGTCGCGCTGCAGAAGACGCATGAATGCCTCTATTGCGTCGTCGACCTGCACGCGATCACCGTGCCGCAGGACCCGGCCGAGCTCAAAGCCAGCATCCGCAAGGTGACGGCCGCTTATCTTGCTGCCGGCATCGACGCCAAGAAGCAGATCGTCTTCAACCAGAGCCAGGTCGCCGCGCATGCCGAACTCGCCTGGATCTTGAATTGCGTCGCGCGGCTTGGCTGGCTCAACCGCATGACCCAGTTCAAGGAAAAGGCGGGCAAGGATCGCGAAAACGTTTCGGTCGGCCTTTACGATTATCCGGTGTTGATGGCGGCCGACATTTTGGCTTACCAGGCAACGCACGTGCCCGTCGGCGAGGATCAGAAGCAGCATTTGGAACTCGCCCGCGACATCGCCCAGAAATTCAATCTGGATTTTGCCGCGTCGATCGCCGCGCTGGGCTTCGGCGACGCCTTTTTTCCGCTGCCCGAGCCGCTGATCCAGGGGCCGGCGACGCGCGTGATGAGCCTGCGCGACGGCACCAAGAAAATGTCGAAATCCGATCCGTCGGATTATTCGCGCATCAATCTCGATGACGATGCCGACCTGATCGCGCAGAAAATCCGCAAGGCGAAAACCGATCCCGAAGCGCTGCCGAGCGAAGTCGAGGGGCTCGCCGGGCGTCCCGAACTCGACAATCTTGTCGGCATTTTCGCCGCCGTGAATGACGAGACGAAGGCGCAGGTCTTACAAGCTTTCGGCGGCGCCAATTTTTCGACGTTCAAAACGGCGCTCGTCGATCTGCTTGTCGCCAAGCTCGCTCCGATCGGCGCCGAAATGTCGCGGCTCGCCAAGGATGAAGCCTTCATCGACGGCGTGCTCGCCGACGGCGCGGCGCGGGCGCGCGCCATTGCCGCGCCGGTCGTCACCGCAGTCAAAGACATCGTCGGCTTTGTACGTTAGGATCGGGCGTCACGCTGTAATTCAAGAGTTTTGCGTTGGCCGAAGATTCGCACGCGACTTTCGGGTCGCTGTTCAAGGCTTACTGGCCGGACGCCGACCATAAGGAGGCGGCCAAGCGCGCCGACGAGGCCGCGGCCGCGGTCCTGCGTTTCACCAAGGACCGATCGTTCTTCGCCCAATTGCTCGCCGCGAGCATTGCGCTTCATCTCGTCTTGCTCGCCGGGCTTTTATGGCTGGAACGGGCGCCGCCGCTGAAGCCCGACCTGACCAAAGAAATTCCGGTCGATCTTGTCGCCCAGCCGCCTTCGGGGAGCGGGCCTCCCGGGGCCGCGGCCGGGTCGTCGCACGCGGCGGCCAAACCCGCCGCCAAGCCGGCGCCGCCCAAACCCGCCGCCAAGCCGGCGCCGCCCAAACCAGCGCCGTCTCCGGCCGCGCCGAAGCCCGCTGCGGCCAAGCCGCCCGCACCGTCTGCGCCCAAGCTGGCGCCAAAGCCGGACGCCAAGCCCGAGCCACCCAAGCCCGAGCCACCCAAGCCAGCACCGCCCAAGCCAGCGGCGCCCAAGCCAGCACCGCCCAAGCCGCAACCGCCGAAATTGGCGCCGTCCACGACGCAAGCGCCCAAATCGACGCCCCCCAAACCTGAGCCGCCCAAGCCTGAGCCGCCAAAGCCAGAAGCGGCAAAACCCCTGCCAAAACCGGCCCCGCCGCCGGTCCAAGCGGCCCCGAAACCGGCCCCCCCGCCGGCCCAGCCGCCGCAGGCTATTAAGCCGCCGAGCCCGACGCCGACAGCGCCGGCGCAAACCGCGAACGCGCCACAGGTCCCGACCCAGGACGATTCGCCTGCCGTAACCGTCCCGCGGCCAAGCGATGATGGCGACGAGATCGTGAGTTATCAGACGCTCGTCTTCGGCATACTGGAATTGAAGAAGCAATTTCCCGCCGATGCGCTGCGCCGCGGCGCCTTCGGTACGGCGATGGTCTATTTTGATCTGAACGACGACGGCTCGGTGAAGAGCGAAAAACTCCTGCGCTCGAGCGGCGATGCGGCGCTCGATGTCGAAAGCCTGGCGCTGATCCAGCGCGCGGCGCCGTTCCCCAAGCCGCCCCCCGGGGCGCAAAAGTTCTTTGCCGTGGACATCACGTTCCCGAAGCCGAATTGACGCTTTATTCAAACGTCAGCTCGCCCTGGGCCGGCGTCTCGATCAGGCTCTCGACCGCCTGCGCGAGCAAGGCGAGGTCCGACGGGCGTGAGAAGCGATGCTCGGCGTCCTTGACCAAGGTGAGTACGACCGGATCGCCGGCCAGATGTTCGACGAGCCGTGTCGCATATGTCCAAGGCACGTCGCTATCGTTCATGCCTTGCAGGATATGGATGGGGCAATGGGTGCGGACCGTGGCGTCGAGGATCAGATGTTTGCGTCCCTCTTCGATCAGCGTGCGGGTGATCGGATAGGGCGAGGCCGAATAGGCCGAAGGCAGAAAGCAGCGGCCGTTTTTCTCAAGGTCGCGACGCAATTGCGGCGAAAGCTGATCGAAGATCAGCCGTTCGGTCATGTCCGCCGCCGGCGCGATCAGGATCAGGCCGGCGAGCCGCTGGGCCTCGCCGCTGGCCGCCAGCGCTTGCGCGCAGAGCAGAGCAAGCCAGCCGCCCATCGACGAACCGACGAGGATCTGCGGGCCTCGGCTTTCGGCGCGGATCACGGCGAGGGATTCCTCGAGCCACGCGCCGATCGTGCCGTCCTCGAACCGTCCCTGCGATTCGCCGTGCCCCGAATAATCGAAGCGCAGAAAGCCGCGGCCGGTCTTGGCCGCATGATCGTCGAGAAAGCTCGCCTTGGTCGCGCGCATGTCGGACATGAACCCGCCGAGCCAGACGAGGCCGGGCAGGGCGGCATTGACGGCGGGGCGCCGCAGAAAAGCGATGCGCCGCGCCGGCGCGCCGACAGCAAGGAATTGTGGACGAAGCGTCGCCGCGGCCGTCGTTGTTTGGCTCTGCATCGCCATCGCCTCTATCCTCGCAGCATGAATCGCGCGCTTAGACCAAACATTGGATGGCGTCCGCAAGGGCCGGATTCGTGGCCTCGCTGACCGGCCTGGCCGCACCCGCGGGTGCTTGGTCCGGCCGCGGCCCGCATCCGCTCGCCGGCCGGACGATCCTGCAGATCGTGCCGCAGCTCGAGACCGGCGGGGCCGACGGCGCAACCCTCGAGATTGCCGAGGCGCTCGCCAATGTCGGCGCGCGGGCGCTCGTCGCCAGCGACGGCGGCCGTCTCGTTCCGGAATTGCAGGCCAAGGGCGGCCTCTGGCTGCCATTTCCGGCGCAGACCCGCAATCCGCTGGCTATGGCGCTCAACCAGGCGAAGCTCGCCGACCTTATCTGGCGCGAGCGTGTCGCGCTGGTGCATGCGCATTCCCGCGCGCCGGCCTGGGTCGCCTATGGGGCGACACGGCGCACGCGCACGCCGTTCGTTACCACCTTTCATGGCGTCTATTCCGGCACCGGCGCATTCAAGCGCAATTACAATGCGGTCATGGCCAAAGGCGATCGGATCATCGCCAATTCGGCGTTCACCGCGCGGCACATCGCCGACGTCTATCCCGATGCCGCGGCGCGCACCCACATCATCGAGCGCGGGATCGATCTGCACCAGTTCGATCCGGCGATGGTCGAGTGGGGCCGGGTGCTCAATCTGCGCCGCGCTTGGAATGTTGCGATCGATGAACGCATCGTGCTGCTGCCGGGGCGGTTTTCGGCCCGCAAAGGCCAATTGGCGCTGATCGAGGCGGCGCGGCTGTTGACCACGGCAGGATTGACCGGGGTCAAATTCATCCTCGCGGGGGATGGGCCGGCGGGCGACATCAAGGAAATCGATGCCGCGATCGCCAAAGCCGGGCTCGCCGGCATAGTTGTGCGGACCGCCCCTTGCGGGGATATGCCGGCGGCGTTGCTGGCGGCCTCGGTCGTCGCGGTGCCATCGATGCAGCCGGAGGCCCTTGGCCGCATCGCGGCAGAAGCGCAGGCGATGGGCACGCCGGCGGTCGTCTCCGATCTCGGCGCCTTGGCCGAAGTCGTCGCCGCCCCGCCGGAGGTCGATTTCGGGGCGCGAACCGGCTGGCGGGTGCCGCCCGGCGATGCGCGGGCTCTGGCAGCGGCGCTTTACGATGTCTTAACTCTTGGGGCGAGCGCGCGGGAAAACCTGTCGATAAGAGCCCGCGCCCGCGTTCTATCGCGCTTTTCGATCACCCGCATGCAGGCCGAGACCCTTGCCGCCTATGCGCAATTGCTCGGCTCATGAGCCGGCCTGTGGCGGATCGAACGCGGCGTCCCGCTTTTGCTTGTTCTTGCGCGCGGCGCATTGACTTCGCGCCGCATTGCGCCGATTTTCATTATGGGCCCGGTCTGTTTGCGGTGGGTTGACGAACCGAATTGCATGGTTCTCGCCCGCAAGCGCCGGGTTCGATCATTCACAAAAGGAGATTGTCCCCATTCGCCGTCCCATGAAGAGCACCCAGGCCCCGCAAAAGGACGGGCCTCGCACGAACCGTGAAATCCGCGCCCGCGAAGTCCAGCTTATCGATGCCGAAGGCCATAACCGCGGTATCGTTCCTATTCTTGAGGCGCAGCAATTGGCAGACGATGCCGGATTGGACCTTGTCGAGATCGTGCCGACCGCCAATCCTCCCGTCTGCAAAATTCTCGATTACGGCAAATTCCGGTTTCTCGAGCAGAAGAAGGCCGCCGAAGCGCGCAAGAAGCAGAAGGTGGTCGAAATCAAAGAGATCAAGCTGCGTCCCGGCATCGACGACCACGATTATGAGGTCAAGATGAAGTCGGTGATGCGCTTTTTCGAGGAAGGCGACAAGGTGAAGGTCACTTTGCGCTTTCGCGGCCGCGAGATGGCGCACCAGGAACTCGGCTATCGATTGCTGGAGCGGGTGCGCAGCGAGACCTTGCCCTTCGCCAAGGTCGAGGCCGAGCCGTCGATGGAAGGCCGCCAGATGGTGATGGTGCTGGCGCCGAAATAAGGCGCCGGGTTGCCTTTCCCGCAGCTTTGCGCTTATAAGCTCCGCTTCCCCGAACCGCCCGGCTGAAAAGGGCTGCCGTGGCGGTTCGTTAGGCTCGTTCGGCAACGAACGGGAGCGGGAATTTTCCGCTCAAACAAAAATTTGGCGGCAGCGCCCGGCGCTGGCCGACCTACGGAGACGAGCAAATGCCCAAGTTGAAGACGAAGTCCGGCGCCAAAAAGCGCTTTAAGCTGACCGGCACCGGCAAGGTGGTCTATGCCCATCGCGGCAAGCGCCACGGCATGATCAAGCGCACCACCAAGCAGATCCGCAATCTGCGCGGCACCAATGTGCTGTTCAAGAGCGACGGCGACAACGTGAAGAAGTTCTTCCTGCCGAACGATTAGACCGTTTGGCTGATGTCCCCTTCCTTGATTTCGTGAATTCCGGAGATGTTCTATGGCTCGCGTTAAACGCGGCGTCACCTCGCACGCCAAACATAAGAAGACCCTGAAGGCCGCCAAAGGTTTCTACGGCCGCCGTAAGAATACGATCCGCGCCGCCAAGGCGGCCGTCGACCGTTCGATGCAATATGCGACGCGCGACCGCAAAGTCCGCAAGCGCGAGTTTCGCGCTTTGTGGATTCAGCGTCTCAATGCGGCGGTGCGCGAATTCGGCCTGACCTATTCGCGCTTCATCAACGGGCTCGACCGCGCCGGCATCGAAGTCGACCGCAAGGTTCTCTCCGAGCTCGCAATCAGCGAGCCGGCGGCGTTCAAGGCGATCGTCGAGGCTGCCAAGGCCGCCCTCCCGGCCCAGGCCTGAGCCGCCAATTGCCTCTGGCAATCCGCGCGCGCCGGCCCTAGATTGGACCGGCGGAGCTGCGGGGTGCGTGAGGATCATATTCCCCGGGGCCTTATCGATCTCGACGGGAGCTGTCCCTGTCCTTGCCCGTGGGCTTGGGCACACGGCGCCCACCTACTTTGTAGGTTCCCGGGATCGAATCCCACGGCCATCGTGGCCCCGCGCTTGCCCTCACTGAATCTCCAGAACTCGCCGTGACCGACGCGTCTCCCAAAGCCGCTTTGCGTGCCGAAGCTCTCGCGCGGCGCACGCATGTCACCGGGGCCGAGGCCGCGGCCTTTGCCGCGCATCTCGCCGAAGCTGGCAGTGCCTTCGCGGTCGAACGGGGCGCTAAGATCGCCTCGGCCTTCTGGGCGATCAAGGACGAGGTTGCGACCCTGCCGCTGCTCGCGGGGCTCGCCGCGCGCCAGATCGCCACGGCGCTGCCGGTGATGCGCGGCTTCGGCAAGCCGCTTGAATTCCGCCTGTGGCGGTCGGGCGAACCCCTCGCCGAGGCCAAATGGGGCATTATGGAACCGCTGCCGGCGCCGGAAGTGTTTCCCGATCTCCTCTTCGTGCCGGTCGCCGGCTTTGACCGCGCTGGCAATCGGCTGGGTTATGGCGCCGGCTTCTACGACCGCACGCTCAGGCGGCTGCGGCAGAGGCAACGAATCGTTGCGGTCGGCATTGCCTATTCCGTGCAGGAAGTCGCCGCCGTCCCTGCCGAGACTTATGACGAAAAGCTCGATTTCGTCCTGACCGACCGCGAATGGATCGTCTGCGGCTAGCTGTTGCCATACGGAAAGTCTTTCATGCTCAACATCCCGCCGCGTCTGCTGCCGATTCTTCTGCTGATCTGCTCGAATATCTTTATGACCTTCGCCTGGTACGGGCATCTGAAGTTCAAGGACAAGCCGCTCTGGCTCGTCATCATTCTGAGCTGGATGATCGCGTTCGTCGAATATTGCTTCGCCGTGCCGGCCAATCGCTACGGCAGCGCGGTCTACGACGGTGCCGAACTCAAAGCGATGCAGGAAGTCATAACACTGACCGTGTTCGCGGTCTTTTCGGTGCTCTATCTCGATCAGCGTCTGACCTTCAATCATCTGATCGGCTTTGGTCTCATCGCGCTGGGTGCCTTCTTCGTCTTCAAGGGCCCGTTCGACGGGTGGCATTTCGGCTAGCCGGGCTTTATGCTGCGCCGATAGCAGGAATTTCGTATGCGGCTCCTCTTCATCGGCGATGTCGTCGGCCGTGCCGGCCGCCTCGTGCTCACCGAGACTCTGCCTGCCTTGCGCCGCGCCTGGCAGCTCGATTGCGTCATCGTCAATGGCGAGAACGCCGCCGGCGGTTTCGGCATCACCGAAGCGATCCTCGGCGATTTTCTCGCTGCCGGCGCCGATTGCGTCACGCTTGGCAATCACGCTTTCGACCAGCGTGAAGCTTTGAGCTTCATCGAATTTCAGCCGCGCTTGGTGCGCCCGGCGAATTTTCCTGCCGGCACGCCGGGGCGCGGCGCGACGCTGATCGAAACCGCGGCCGGGGCGCGCGTGCTGGTCGTCAATCTCATGGGCCGGCTGTTCATGGACGCACTCGACGATCCGTTCGCGGTCGGGGCGCGCGAGATCGCAGCCTGTCCGCTCGGCGAAGCCTGCGATGCAGCCGTCATCGATTTTCATGCCGAGGCAACCAGCGAGAAACAGGCTTTCGCGCATTTCATGGACGGTCGCGTCTCGCTCGTCGTCGGCACCCATACCCATGTGCCGACGGCGGATCATCAGATCCTGCCGCAGGGCACCGCCTATCAGAGCGATGCGGGCATGACCGGCGATTACGATTCGGTCATCGGAATGGAAAAGGAGGAGCCGCTGCGCCGTTTCGTCAGCAAGGTGCCGGGCAATCGGCTGGAGCCTGCCGCCGGCGGCGCGACGCTTTGCGGCCTCGCCGTCGAAACCGATGCGCAAGGCCATGCGATCAAGATTGCGCCGGTGCGGATGGGGGGCCGGCTCTCGCAGGCCAAGCCCGATTTTTGGAGTTGAGTGTGGATCGCGGATTGATCTTTGCCGCATCGATTCTGATGTTTCTGTCCGGGCCCCTCGCGGCGCAGACGGTTTTTGTCCCGCCGTCGGCCATTCATGCGGCCGATATGCTGCCGGCGGCCCCCAAAGATGGCAGCGCGGTCCAGAAAGCCGACCTTGCGGAGCTGCATCGGATCCAGGCGCACCGCACCGCTGCCGCGGTTGCCAGGGCGCAGGCTGACGCCGCAACGCGCAACGTCTTTCTCTTCGCGACGATCTTCGGGCCGCGCTTCAACGCCAAAGCCCTGCCTCTGACGGCGGCGCTTTCGGCCGATGTCGAAGCGGCCGAGAAAGCCGACATCGAGCCCGTCAAATATGTCTTCGTCCGCCTCCGGCCCTTCCAGTTCGACAAGACGCTGCATCCCGTCTGCTCGGCAAGCAAGAAGCC
>JAJXZN010000275.1 GCA_021780015.1 Pseudomonadota bacterium | reverse complement strand
GGACGCCAGCGCGTCGAGCTTCAGGTGCGCACCCACGAGATGCATAAGATCGCCCGCTACGGCATTGCCGCGCACGCGCTCTACAAGGACGGCAAGGTCGATGACCGGGAGACTTTGGCGAGCGAAAGCCGCGCCTATCAATGGCTGCAGCGTACCATCGATATGCTGGCCGAGGGCGACTCGCCGGAAGAATTCCTCGAGCACACCAAGCTCGAACTGTTTCACGATCAGGTCTTCTGCTTTACGCCGAAGGGGCAGCTCATCGCCCTGCCGCGCGGCGCGACGCCGATCGATTTCGCCTATGCGGTGCATACGAAGATCGGCAATTCCTGTGTCGGTGCCAAGATCAACGGCCGCGCCGCGCCACTCGCTGCGCCGCTCGAAAACGGCGACGAGGTCGAGATCATTCGCGCCGAAGGCCAAGTGCCGCCGCCGGTCTGGGAGAGCCTGGTGATGACCGGCAAAGCGCGCGCCGCGATCCGTCGGGCGACGCGCGATGCCGTGCGCGCGCAATATACCGGGCTCGGGCGGCAGATTGTGGTGCGCGCCTTCGAGCGCGCCGGCAAGCCCTTCGCCGAGGACAAGCTGAAAGCCGCCTTGCCGCGCTTGGCGCGCGCCAGCGTCGATGATGTTCTGGCGGCGGTCGGCCGCGGCGAGATTTTCTCCGGCGACGTGGTGAAATCGGTTTATCCGGACTTTTCCGAAGAGCGCAAATTGGGGCCGCAGCCGCCTCTGCCGCCGCCAAGCGAATCCGGCTGGTTCGGCCTGCCGAAGGCATCGAGTCTTGTGTTCAAGTTTCCGGAACGCGGCGAAGCCGATGGCCGGCCGATGCCGATCTATGGCTTGCGCGGCGATTTGCCGGTGCGTTTCGCGCCGAACGGCGGTGCGGTGCCGGGCGACCGTATCGTCGCGATCCTGACGCCGGGCGAGCATATCACCATTTATCCGATCCAATCGCCCGACCTGACCGCGTTCGACGATCAGCCGGAACGCTGGCTCGACGTGCGCTGGGACCTTGACGCCGGCAAGCGCAATCTGTTCCCTGCGCGTATTCTGGTGACGGCCATCAACGAGCCGGGCACTTTGGGGCTCATCGCCAGTACGATCGGCGAAATGGGGGCGAACATCGATACGATCTCGATCAATGCCATCTCGCCTGACTTTCGCGAGATTACTGTCGATCTCGAAATCCCGGACCTGAAACATCTGAACGGGCTGATTACCGAATTGCGCACCAAGCCGGTCGTCAGCAAAGTCGAGCGGGTGAACGGATGAGCGCTCCGGCTCCGCGGCTTGGCGTCAACATCGACCACGTCGCGACATTGCGAAACGCGCGCGGCGGCGGCGCACCCGATCCGCTGCGCGCGGCGCAGATGGCGATCGAAGCCGGGGCTGACGGCATCACCGCGCATTTGCGCGAGGATCGCCGCCATATCCGCGATGACGACATGGCACGGCTCAAGGCGCATATTGCCAAGCCGCTGAATTTCGAAATGGCTGCGACGGGCGAAATGCTCGATATCGCGTTGCAGACAAGGCCGCATGCCGCCTGCCTCGTGCCCGAACGCCGCGAAGAGCGCACGACCGAGGGCGGCCTCGACGTGATCGGCGGCCATGATCATCTGAAGCCTTTCACCGCCGAATTGTCGCGCGCCGGGATCGTCGTCGCGCTGTTCATAGAGCCCGAGGGCGATGCGATCGAGGCGGCGCGTTCGATCGGCGCCCCCGCGGTCGAATTGCATACCGGCGCCTGGTGCAACGCCGTGGCCGGCGGCCATCATGCCCAGGCCGAGGCTGAATTTGCCCGGTTGAAGGCGGCGGCGGCGATGGGCGTGGCGGTCGGCATCGAATGCCACGCCGGCCACGGCCTCGATTATGAGACGGCGCGCCAGATCGCGGCGCTGCCGCAGATCGTTGAACTCAATATCGGCCATTTCCTAATTGCCGAGGCGATTTTCGTCGGCCTCGAAGCCGCGATCCACAAGATGCACGCCGCAATGGCCGCCGGCCGGGCCGGGGCGCTCGTTCTATGATCCTCGGCTTCGGCATCGATCTTTGCGACATCCGCCGGGTCGAGCAGCTTCTGGAGCGGCACGGCGAGCGTTTCGTGCTGCGCTGCTTTACCGAGGCCGAGCGCGACAAGTCAGAGGCGCGCGCCGCGCGCGCGGCCTCCTATGCCAAACGATTTGCCGCCAAGGAAGCCTGCGCCAAAGCCCTGGGGACGGGCCTCGCCCGCGGCGTCTTTTGGCGCGACATGGGTGTCGTCAATCTGCCGTCCGGCAAGCCCAGCCTGCTGCTTACGGGCGGCGCGGCGGTGCGCTTGGCAGGACTGGTTCCGGCCGGTCACGATGCCGTTATCCATTTGACTTTGACCGATGAATATCCTTTCGCGCAGGCGCAGGTGATCATCGAGGCGGTAAAAATTTCAGCCGCGAACACGGAACTGCCCTGATTGCCCGTCAAGCGGGAGGGTGGGGCAAAGGCGTCCGCTCGCGTGCTTTTCATGACGAAACCGACACTTCACCCTCTCCCGGGCGCATGCTAAGGAGCCCGGCTCCCGAGTGCCCGCGCTCGACCGCGAGCTGAAAGAAACGGTCAATGACGACGACGGATGAAAAAGGCTACGGTGCAATGGAGCAGGGCAAAAAGGCCGGCGCTTTCGGCGAGTTTTTTAAGGTCATCATCCAAGCGGGCCTTATCGCGCTCGTCGTACGGACCCTGCTGTTCCAGCCGTTCAATATTCCGTCCGGCTCGATGATCCCGACCTTGCTGATCGGCGATTTCCTTTTCGTTTCCAAATATTCCTATGGCTATTCGAACCATTCGCTGCCGTTTAGCCCGCCTTTGTTCAAGGGCCGTATCTTCAGTTCGCCGCCGAAGCGCGGCGATGTCGTCGTCTTCAAACTGCCGCGCGATGGCCAGACCGATTACATCAAACGCGTTATCGGCCTGCCCGGCGACACGATCCAGATGAAAGACGGTCGGCTTTACATCAACGGCACGATCGTGCCGCGCGATCCCATCAGCAAGGTCAAGACGGAAGACCTATTCGGCCATGTCCGCGAAGTGCCGACCTATATGGAAACCTTGACGGGCGGCCTGAAACATACGAT
>JAJXZN010000193.1 GCA_021780015.1 Pseudomonadota bacterium | reverse complement strand
TCGATCCGTAACAAGAGCTTGCCGCCGGCGGCCATCGCCATCTCCTGGTTCAGCAGCGCCGAAAAGCCGTGACCGAGATGCAGATAGCCGTTCGGCGACGGGGCGAAGCGAAAGACGCGCGAGATGTAGGATCGGGTCATCGACGGGGTCAACGCTGCGTCAAAAGGCTAGCCGGCCCTGCCGGCGCGCCTGTCCATTATAAAACCACCCGATTAAAAATGGGATGACTGCGCGCTGCGGCAAGGCTTACTCGGCCTTGCCGATTGCGTCACTTTTTGCAAAACGGACAGGTCTCTTCGCTGTGTCCCTGGAATTTCGCATGGCTGCCAGTCTCGACGGTCCCCGGCTTGCGCCCAAAGGGCGAGCCAAGCAGCTCGTCGTCTTCCTCCACGGCTATGGCGCGGACGGCAACGATCTCCTCGCCATCGGCCAGCAATGGCAGGACTTTTTGCCCGATACGGCCTTCGCCGCGCCGCACGCGCCCGAACCCTGCGCGCAGGCGCCGATCGGGCGGCAATGGTTTCCGCTGTCGCTTCGCGACGAAACCGAATTGTGGCCAGGCGTCGTCCGGGCGCAGCCGGTGCTCGATCAATTTCTCGATGCCGAACTCGCCCGCTACGACCTCGGCGATGACAGGCTGGCGCTTGTCGGCTTCAGCCAAGGCACGATGCTCGCCTTGCACGCCGGGCTCCGGCGCAAGCGGGCTCCGGCGGCGATCCTCGGCTATTCGGGCCTGCTTGCCGGGCCCGAGTATCTGGCCTCGGCGCAAGCCAAGGATGGCAAGGGCAGGCCACCGCCGATTCTGCTCGCCCATGGCGATCAAGATGAGGTGATCCCGGTCGATGCCATGTTCATCGCTGCCGAACAATTGGCCGAGGCGGGCATTCCGGTACAATGGCATCTGGCGCTCGGTATCGGCCATGGCATCGACGGCGGCGGCCTCTTGCACGGCGCTCTGTTTCTCGCCAAATCGCTCGGGCTTCCAGCGCCGGCTCCGCGGGGCCTGAGGTGACCGATGCGCGCGAAACTCCTCTTTCTGATCATCATTGTTGCCCTTGCCCCCCATCCCGCCTTTGCCGGATGCGACGCGGACACGATCGAGACGATTTCAGAGGACGGCGATTTGATCGTTCTTCAATCGGGCTTATCGTATGACGTTGATTTGACTGACCAATCCACCGCTGCTCAATGGTCAGAAAATGAAGACGTGTTGGTGTGTGACGACAAGATCATCAACAAAGACGAAAACGGCGAGGCTGTGGGTGTTTCGCAGCATTGAGTGAGCTCGCTTGATAAAGCCGCACGTTCCGGTCCGATGCGTTAACCCGGCGCAATGCCGGCAGGGCGCGTGCCAAGTACCGGCTGTAACGGCTGGAGCGCGGGGCTGGTGCGCCGCAGTCCGACGGGCCGGTAAAGCTGCTTCATCGCTTCGACAAAAATGACGCCGGCGCCGGGGAGCGAGAGTTTGGCGCCGATCTTTTCGAACGGCGGCGCCGAGCGCAGCACGATCTTGCCCTCGAAGGGGGCAAAATAGAGCGCCTCGCCCCAATGGGTCGGCGAGAACAGCGCATCGCGCATCAGATCGCGAAGCTGACTGCGCGAATAGGGCTGGCCGTTGCCGAAGGGCGTCGTATCAAGCTGCGCCCAAAGTCCGGCGCGGCGCGGCGCAATCGCCAGCATCCGGCCGCCGGGCGTGAGAATTCGCCAAATCTCTCCGAGCAATTCGCGTGGATGTTCGGCAATCTCCAGAGCGTGGATGACCAGCACGCGATCGATGCAGGAATCGGGCAGGGGCAGCATGCCGGTCTCGATCAGCGCCGAGGCGGAAGGACCAGGCTCCGGCCAGTTCACGACGCCTTGCCCCGCCGGCATGAAAGCGAGAACACGCAAGGCATCGCCGCGGAACATTTCGAGATAGGGCGCAGCATAGCCGATCCCGAGCACCGCCTGGCCGATACAATTGTCGAAGCGCGCCCGGATCGCTTCGCCGAGAAAACGCTCCGTCGCCCGGCCCAAGGGGGAATCGTAAAAGCTGCGCAGATCGACGATATCGAGCGTCATGGGGCTTTCCTCGCACGCCGACCCGGCTCGCGGAAAGGCTTTTTCGCGTTATAAGGTGCGACGGGCGGCTTGGCCGCTGCGGTTAAATGGACGGCGCCGCAAGACAGGTCCAAGAGCTTTGGAACATGAGCCTCGAAATCCATCAGTTTCTCTGCCTAAGCGACAATCTCTGCGTTCTGCTGCATGACGCGGCGACCGGCGCCACAGCCGCGATCGATGCGCCGGATGCGACGCCGATCATCAGCGCGCTCGCCACGAAGGGCTGGGCACTGTCCGACATCCTGCTCACGCATCATCATGCCGACCACATCCAAGGTGTGCCCGGCCTCAAGGCCGTGTTCCCACACGTGCGGGTCAGCGGCCCGGCGCTCGAAGCCGATCAGATCGGCGGCCTCGACCGGGAATTGAGCGAGGGCGACAAGGTTATGATCGGCACGCGCGAGGCGCAGGTGCTCGGCGTGCCGGGCCATACGCGCGGCCACATCGCCTATTGGTTTGCGGCCGACCATTTGCTGTTTGCCGGCGATACGCTGTTCGCAATGGGCTGCGGCCGCGCCTTCGAGGCGCCGCCGGCGGTGCTCTATCGTTCGTTGATGAAGCTCGCCGACCTGCCGCCTGAGACACAGGTCTATTGCGGCCACGAATATACGCTGGCCAATGCCCGCTTTGCGCTCAGCGTCGACCCGGAGAACCAGACCTTGCGCCGCCGGGCCGAGGCGGTCGCCGCGCTGCGTGCCGGAGGCCGATTGACCTTGCCAACGCGGATCGATCTCGAACGCGCAACCAATCCATTTTTGCGCGCCGGCGAAGCCGCAATCCAACGCAGCCTCGGGCTTCAGGATGCGCCGGCAGCGGAGGCCTTTGCCGCTTTGCGCGAGGCTAAAAATCGCGCCTGACGCGGCGCACGCTCATTCCTTCGGCGCCAATTGCTCGAGCCGCTTCTGCATCTCGTCGAGCTGACGTTTCATCTCATCGAGATCGGCCTTGCCCGAGCCTTCGCCTGCGGCGCCCGAAGGCTCCGCTTCAGCCGCAGGCTTCGCTGCGGCAAAAGGCGAGAACAT
>JAJXZN010000042.1 GCA_021780015.1 Pseudomonadota bacterium | reverse complement strand
GGGGCCGTCCTGCACTACGCACAGGAGATTTTCGAAGGCCTCAAGGCCTACAAGCGCGACGACGGCGGCGTGAACCTGTTCCGCCCCGACGCCAATGCCCGGCGCTTCCGGAGTTCGGCCGAGCGCATGGCCATGCCGCTGCTGCCGGAACCGGTGTTCGTCGAAGCGGTCGAGCAGCTCGTGCGGATCGATCGCGCCTGGATCCCAGGCGGCGAGGGCAGTCTCTACCTGCGGCCCTTCATGATCGCGAGCGAGGTCTTCCTCGGCGTGAAGCCTTCCGCGGAGTACATCTTCGCCGTCATCGCTTCGCCGGTCGGCTCCTATTTCAAGGGCGGACCTGCGCCGGTTTCGATCTGGGTGTCGGAGAACTACACCCGCGCCGCGATCGGCGGCACCGGCGCCGTCAAATGCGGCGGCAATTACGCCGCCAGTCTGCGCGCGCAGGCCGAGGCCATCGATCATGGCTGCGACCAGGTCGTGTTCCTCGATGCGGTCGAGCGCCGCTATATCGAGGAGCTCGGCGGCATGAACGTCTTCTTCGTGTTCGACGACGGTTCGCTCTCGACGCCGCCGCTCGGCACGATCCTGCCGGGCATCACCCGCGATTCGATCATCGCGCTCGCGAAGGATGCCGGCACCCCCGTGCGCGAGGAGGCCTACACGATCGACCAGTGGCGCACCGATGCCGCCAGCGGCAAGCTGAAGGAGGCCTTCGCCTGCGGCACGGCGGCCGTGATCTCGCCGATCGGCAAGGTGTGTTCCGCGAGCGGCGAGTTTCTCATCGGCGGCGGCGCGGCCGGCCCTGTCGCGATGGGGCTGCGAAAGAAGCTGATCGATATCCAGTACGGCCGCGCGCCCGACCCGCACAACTGGATCAGAAGGGTCTTGTGAGCGGCGGAGGATAAGGCGCTTTCTTCCTTCTCCCACAAGGGGAGAAGGAAGAACCCCGGTTGCCGCACCGCTTCTCGGCTGATAAACGCCGACCATGGCCGAGAAACCCAAAAAACCGCAAAAACTCCGCGCCCGCCTGCCGCGCGGGCTCGCCGATCGCGGGCCTTCCGAGATCGCGGCGACGCGCGCGATGGTCGAGAAAATCCGCGAAGTCTACGAGCGCTACGGCTTCGAGCCGGTCGAAACCCCGGCGATGGAATACACCGATGCGCTCGGCAAATTCCTGCCCGACCAGGACCGGCCCAATGAGGGCGTGTTCTCGTTCCAGGACGACGACGAGCAGTGGATCAGCTTGCGCTACGATCTGACCGCGCCGCTGGCGCGCTATGTGGCGGAGAGATACGGAACCGAAAACATCGTCTTGCCTTACCGCAGCTACCGGTTCGGCTACGTCTACCGCAACGAGAAGCCGGGCCCCGGCCGCTTCCGCCAGTTCATGCAGTTCGACGCCGATACCGTCGGCACCGCGTCCAGCGGTCAGTCCGCCGCGGCCGCGGACGCCGAGATGTGCATGATGGCCGCGGATACGATGGAAGCGCTAGGGCTAAGGGGCCACTACGTCGTCAAAGTGAATAACCGCAAGGTGCTTGACGGGGTGTTAGAGGCCGTCCGGCTCGGTGGCGACGAGAATGCGGGTAAGCGGCTCATCGTCTTGCGCGCGATTGACAAACTGGATCGCTTGGGGCCGCAGGGCGTGCGCGAACTGCTTGGCGCAGGGCGCAAGGACGAAAGCGGAGATGTGACCGAAGGTGCCAATCTGGACTTCGCCCAGATCGAGTCGCTGATGGACTATGTGAACTGGAAGGTCGTCGTCTACCATAACGAGATCACGCCGACCGCGGTTACAACAACAATACAGGATACCTTCCAGCCTTCGGACCGCCAGTACGACGCCGGACTGCTGCCCTCGAACGCGAGCATCCTGGACGAGCTCGAATCCAAGTTCGGCGAGAACGACACGGTCAAGACCGCAATCGCCGAGCTTCGGGCGATTTCGGAGTTGATCGGTGCATCGGGCTACGAAGGTCGCATCATGATCGACCCCTCCGTCGTTCGCGGCCTCGAATATTACACCGGCCCGGTCTACGAGGTCGAACTGCTGCTCGACACCAAGGACGAAAAAGGCCGCCCCGTGCGCTTCGGCTCGGTCGGCGGCGGCGGGCGCTACGACGGGCTTGTCTCGCGCTTTCGCGGCGAGCCGGTGCCGGCGACCGGCTTTTCGATCGGCGTGTCGCGGCTGCAGGCAGCGCTGACGATGCTCGGCAAGCTCGACACCGCGCAGGCATTCGGCCCCGTCGTGGTCACCGTATTCGACCGCGACCGCGTAGCCGATTACCAGAAGATGGTCGCGGTGTTGCGCGAGGCAAAAATCCGCGCCGAATTGTATCTCGGCAATCCGAGGAACATGGGCAACCAGCTCAAATATGCCGACCGCCGCAACTCGCCTTGCGTGATCATTCAGGGATCGGACGAAAAGGCGCGCGGCGAAATTCAGATCAAGGATCTGATCGAGGGCGCCAAGGCGGCCGCCGCGATTGCCTCCAACCAGGAGTGGCGCGAGAGCCGGCCGGCGCAGTTTTCGTGCCGGGAGGACGAGCTTGTCGCCAGGGTGCGCGAAGTGCTGGCGCGGCACGAGGTGAAGTGGAATAGACCTCATGGTGAGGAGGCGCACTTGCGCCGTCTCGAACCATGAGGAGAATAGCCATCCTTCGAGACGCGGCCCTTCGGGCCGCTCCTCAGGATGAGGACTGTGTTTGTGACGCGTAGCAAGAGCAGAGGGAGTGACAAAAAATGCCTGAAATTACCATCAGCATGGCCGCGGGCCGCACCGACGAACAGAAGGCCGGCATGATGCGCGACATCACCAAGGCGCTGGTGACGAATCTCGGCGTCGATGCCGACGCCGTCGTGATCCAGATCAACGAGGCGCCGCTGGCCCACAAGATGAAGGGCGGCAAGACCTTCGTCGAGCGCAAGGCGATGCAGAGCAAATAGCTCCCATTCGCCATCTCGGCGTTCGCCGGGACGACGCAATAATCGAGAGCCCTCCCATGGACGCACGCGACGTCATCAAGATCGGCATGAGCGCCGAACGCAGCCTGATCGTACCGCCCGAGCGCACCGTGGGACATTTCCTGCCGGGCATGCCGATGGTCTACGCGACGCCGATGA
>JAJXZN010000207.1 GCA_021780015.1 Pseudomonadota bacterium | reverse complement strand
CATCCCCGCCTTCAACCGCGAGATGCTCGGCCTCTTCGGCCGCGCCGCGGCCCGGCACGCCGCTTAACAGGCACCGGCGCACCGGAACCTTGGCTTCATCGCAGCGTTGGCAGCCTGAAAAGGAGTGGCTGCCATGCTGAAATGGGCTCTGATCTTTCTGTTGATCGCGATCGTCGCCGGTCTCCTCGGCTTCAGCAATATTTCCGCCGGCGCGGCGACGATTGCGAAAATCCTGTTCGTGCTCGCGCTCGTCATTTTCGTCGCCTTTGTCGCCGTGGCCTTCATGGTCGGCAAAGCGGTGTTCTGATCGGTGAGAAGCCCGCCATCGCGCGGCCGAGTGCCGCGTTCACAACAATGTGCGGCTTCCTTTTCGCTCGAACCGATATTGCTCTCTCGGGCCGCCGGCAAAGCGGCCCGTTGCAATATGAGTGGAGCATAAGTCTGATGAAAAAGCTGGTCATTTCCGTTCTGTTCGCCGCCGTCACCGTGACTCCGGCGTTTGCCGCCGAAACCTTTTCCTTGGTCAAAGATACAGTCGGAAATTGTGCCGCTGTCGTCACCGCGCCGAACGGCTGGTCGGGCCTGAAGGCCGTCAGCGACAAGACCTATTCGTCCTGGGCCGACGCCGACAAGGCGCTGAACGACGTCAAGGCTTGCACGACCTTCGTCCGCTAAACCGCGCGCGACAAGAAAAGGCCCCGTCGGCTTGCCGGCGGGGCCTTTGTTTTGCTGCTCGGGCAGCTCACCCGTGATGCGCCGAGACGGCCCGCAAGACGTCGCCCGACAGATCCCGCTTCACCTTATGCGAGATGTCGCCCAGGCTCAGCATGCCGACCATCGTCTTATGGCCATCGGTGACCGGAAGCCGGCGGATCTTTTTCGATTCCATCACGGTGACCGCGGCTTCGATATCGTCGTCGGCGCCGCAGCAGACGACATTCGATGTCATCACGTCCTGCGCCGTCAGCCGGCTCACATCCTCGGCGCGAGTGAAGGCACGGCAGGCGATGTCACGATCGGTTACGATCCCGACCAAATGACCGTCCTCGCGCACGGCCAGCGCGCCGATGTCGTCATCGCGCATCCGTTTCGCAATGTCCGCAAGCGAGGTGCGCGGCTCGACGCAAATTGCGCCCTTATGCATGACGTCTTTCACTTTCATGTTGTCCTCCAATGGTGAAAGAAGGCCGATCGGCCCTCCAGCTTACGAGGTTCGTGGACTTGGCCGTGCGCAAAAAGCGGGGCGCTTCACCGCGGCTGCGCGTCGCGGCGCCGGCGCGCTGGCGAAGCCTCCGGCAAGCAGGCCAAAGCGCGCGCTCCCAAGAGCGCTGGCAGCAACAGCACCAAGCTGAACATGACGATATCGGACAGCATTTCTGGATCCCTTTAAGGACCGCCGCGATCTGATGCTGATTTAGGCCCGCGCGAGAGGGTCTTCTTTGAGATGAATCAATCCGCTGATTTTTCGATGACGTGCCTCAAAGCGCGGCCGTGACGCGCGTTGAACCGCGCGAGGCCGCCGCGGACGCAGAATCAGCGCGACCGCTCCGTCGCCGCAATCCGATCGATACGAGCGCTTTTCGGTTCAGCGCGTTGCGGCCGCCGCGCGCGCGATGATACGTTCGCCGCGGCGCTTGAGCCTGGCGAAGGAAGATCGTCCATGAGCCTCGATATGTTTGTCTCCGCGTTTTCGGAAGATGGCGAGAATGACTTTCCGCGCAGCATCGTCGAGCAGGCCTTCGCGCCCTTTGTCGAGGACGTGAAGGATACCTACTGGCGTTTGAATCTTAGAAGCGGCGAACAAACGTTCATCGATATGGACGTCGAAGCGGGTGAAATGATCGACGGATTTTCGATCAACCGGCCGCCGAGTTACGAGGGTTTCCCGGAGTTCTGGGAGGCGCTTTATAATGTCCTTCGGCAAACGCGCGCCTTCTGTGTCCTGGCCGGCGTGCGGGAAGATCCGAATTGCTGCGCGGCCAACCCTGACGTCGTCAACGAGGTGCCGGAGCCGCTTCAGGACGTTGCCGCGGCGCGCGGCGGCGCCCGCCTCGTCTCTTCTGCCGCCGAGCTCGAAGCGGCGCTGTTCGATTGATCGGGCCGCGGGGCGCGCGTTAAGCACTGTTTAGCAACGTCCAAGGTTTCCGTTGCCTGGGCCGGGCCTTTCATGCAATCGTCAGAGATTAAAAAACGCAATGGAGGAAACTGCATGAAGATGTTGGTTACAGTCGCCTTTTTGGCGGCCGTCGTCGCAACGCCAAGCCTCGCCGCCAGCAAATATAGTCTGGTGAAAGATACGGTCGGCAATTGTTCCGCCGCCGTCTCCTCGCCGCGCGGCTATCCCGGCATGAAGGTCATGAGCATGAAGAAATATCCGTCGATGGAAGCGGCCAACAAGGCGCTCGACGGACTGAAGGGCTGCGCCGGGCTGGTGCGCTGAACTTTAGACGGCGGCGCAGATTGGACCGGCTGGAAACGGCGGGCCATCTCGCCGTCGTTTCATGTCTGCTTGGGGCAGGCCGGGACGCCATCCAAATAAAACTGAGCTCGCATGCCAGTCCCCATCACGCGCCGTCTCGCCTTGGTGGCGCCGCTGCTGGTGTTGCCGGCGTCCCGCGCCTGGGCCGACAGCGGCATTGAGGCACGGTTGCGGGCGCTCGAATCGCGGAGCGGCGGCCGGCTCGGAGTCGCAATCCTCGATACCGCGACCGACCGGCTGGTCGGCAACCGAATCGACGAGCGTTTTGCCATGTGCAGCACGTGCAAAGCGCTCGCCGTGGGTTTCGTACTGGCACGGGTTGATCACGGCGAGGAGCGGCTCGACCGGCGTATCATCTTCCCCGAACGCGACCTGGTCTCGCCCTTCAAGGCAACAAGGCCTCATGTCGGCCCCGACGGCATGACGATCGCAGCGCTCTGCGAAGCGGCGATCATGGTCAGCGACAGCACCGCCGCCAATCTGTTGTTTGCGAGCTTCGGCGGTCCGCGGGCGCTGACGCACTATCTGCGATCGCTCGGCGATTCTGTGACCCGGCTCGACCGCACGGAGCCGGCTCTGAACATCGTCAAGCCCGGCGAGATCCGCGACACCACGTCACCCGACGCGATGGCAAGGACGCTGCGCCTTTTGCTG
>JAJXZN010000230.1 GCA_021780015.1 Pseudomonadota bacterium | reverse complement strand
TATTTGGTTGATTACATTTTTAATTATGTGATTAAAAATCAGGGTAGAATGACTAAATCACATTAGCATTCCATCTTCTTTAACTATTTCCATAGCATCGAAAGTGATGGTTTTGTCCACTCCTTCCATTTTTCTTAGACTGTCTAAAATATAATTTCCAATTTCTTTGAGGTCTGCGCCTTTTACTTTTATCAATACATCAAACTCACCAGAAATAGTGAAAACTTCTATTACAAAGGGGTTTTCGGCAATCTTCTTTGCTATTTGCCTAAAATCAATTTTATTTCCACTTGATGCTGTGTTTCTTAACGTAACAAGAATAAATGCAGTAGTGGGTTTTCCAATTAATGCAGAATCAAGTATTACAGTATATTTTTTGATTACTCCAGAGGACTCTAATTTTTTTATTTTAGAGTGAATGGTACTTGTAGAAATGCCCGTTCTTTTTGATAGTTCTTTTAAACTTTGTTTGGAATCTCTTTGAAGTTCAAAAACTATTAAATAATCCTCGTTATTCAAAAAAATCACCTAAAAAACAATCAATTATTGTAAATTTTACATCTTTTAGTTAATAAATTGCTTATGCCGTCATTGTTGTAATTATCAGAATTTCACAAAAAACACGAAAGCCACAGCCAACGTGGCTCAACAAAACTCACAAACAAAAAGGTTATTTTATTTATGGTTTTCAGACCGTTACGTCTTATGGTTAAGCCGGACTTAAGAAATATCCTTCACACTTCCTTTCGATCGAAAGCCGAAAGGAAGGAAGGCGATGTCGAGTCGGACGATTGTGTGCAGCCTCGCGTTGACGGCTGCCTTAGCGGTCTGCGCAACGCCCCCCGCCGAAGCCGCCGATCTCGCCTCGTTCTTCGGTGGCCAGCAAGCCGATTCGGAACCGACCGAACCGGTCGAATTCGGCACCGGCTGGTACATTCGCGGTGACGTCGGCGGCTCGGTGGACAACACGCCGGACATCCTCTCGGACCCGTTCAATGTGCCGTTCAACCAAAAACTGAATTGGTCGGCAGAACTCGGCGGCGGGTACCAGTTCAATCAATGGTTCCGCGCCGACCTGACTTATACCTATTACGGCGATCAACCGCTAACCAGCTCAACGCCCGGGAACTGCGTCACGGCGCTCGACCCGTATTTCAATTACGTCAACAATGTCGCGCAGCAGCCGCCGATCGGGATCATTCCGGAATATGATTCCTGTAGCTACAATCAAAAAACGACGGTGCAGAAAAACCTCTTTCTCGCCAGCGGCTATGTTGATCTTGGCAATTATTGGGGCATCACCCCCTATATCGGTGCCGGCGTTGGCGCTGGCTATATCAACGCACAGCAAAGCCTCAACGTTATCGATAACACCCAGGGCGGCGTTCCTTATAGCGCGACGCTGACCTTCCCCAACCCGTCGCCGGTGCCGCTCGTTTATTATAACAACCAGGGGCAGCCCCTGAATCCGCAGCCGAATTACACGTCCGGCGGGCAACACCCCAATTACTCTGTCAACACGCAGAAATGGAACTTCGCCTTCGCGCTGATGGCTGGCTTTTCCTATGACATCTCGCGCAATCTGAAGCTCGACCTCGGGTACCGCTACGTCAATTTCGGCACGATGTCGTTCAAGTCGCTGTCCGGCGCGCTCTTCGATAAGGGCCTCACGTCGCAGGAAGTCCGCCTCGGCCTGCGCTATCTGATCGATTAAGCACCGGCCGCACGAGCCAGTTGCGCTTTGCCGCGACTGGCCGCACAACAGAACCATGACCATTGCGCCGTCGCAGCCGGGCACCAAGCCCGGCCGTCCATTTTTCTCGTCCGGTCCGTGCCCCAAACGGCCGGGCTGGACGCCGGAAATTTTCAGGACGGCGCTGCTCGGCCGCTCGCACCGCAGCCCCGCCGGCCAAGCGAAGCTTGAACAGGCCATCGAAACGACCCGCGATGTCCTCGGCGTGCCGGCCAGCCATCGCATCGCGATCGTGCCGGCCTCCGATACCGGCGCCGTCGAAATGGCGCTCTGGTCGCTGCTCGGACCGCGCGGCGTCGATATCCTTGCCTGGGATGCCTTCGGCGAAACCTGGGCGCAGGATGCAGACGCGCTGAAACTTGGCGACCTGCGCATCCTGCGGGCGCCGCCGGGCGCGATCGCCGATCTGGCGGCGACGCGCCCCGACCGTGACATCGTCTTCACTTGGAACGGCACCAGCACCGGCGCGCGGGTGCCGGATGCCGACTGGATCGCCGCCGACCGCCAAGGATTGACGATCTGCGATGCGACCTCGGCCGTCTTCGCGCAAAAGCTCGATTGGGCGAAGCTCGATGCCGTCACGTTCTCCTGGCAGAAATGCCTCGGCGGCGAAGCGGGGCATGGGATGCTGGTGCTCGGGCCGCGCGCCGTCGAACGGCTTGAGAGCTATCGGCCGCCCTGGCCGCTGCCGAAAATTTTCCGCCTGACGGAGAACGGCAAGCTCGACGAAGCTTTGTTCAAGGGCTGGACGATCAACACGCCGTCGATGCTTTGCGTCGAGGATTATCTCGACGCGCTCGCCTGGGCGCAATCGCTCGGCGGCCTCGATGCCTTGATCGCCCGCGCCAATGCCAATGCGCGTACGATCGGCGCCTGGGTCGAGACTTCGGATTGGATTGGGTTTCTGGTCAAGGACCCGGCCATCCGGTCCAACACCAGCCTTTGCCTGACGCTGACCGAGCCAGAGGTCGCGAGCCTGCCGGCGGCGGAGCAAAAAGCCGTGGTCGACGAATTGCTCGCTATCCTCGAAGAAGCCGAGGTCGCCTATGATATCGGCGCCTACCGCCTGTCGCCGCCCGGCTTGCGGATCTGGTGCGGCCCGACCGTCGAGGCGCGCGACCTGACGAAGCTCACCGCCTGGCTCGACTATGCCTACGGGCTGGCGCGGTGAAGCCCGGCTTCACCGCATCCTCTCAACGGATGCTTTTTCGGGATTAGGCCTGTGCCAGCGCCCGCACGCTATGGGTGAGGCGGGAGACCTTCCGAGCGGCGGTATTGCGGTGGATGATCCCGTTCTGCGCGGCGCGGACGATCACCGGCTCGGCCGCCTTCAGCGCCTCGGCGGCGGCGGCGTGATTGCCGGCGGCAATCGCCTCCTCGACCTTGCGGACGAACGTCCGCATGCGCGAGCGGCGCGAACGGTTGACCGTGGTGCGGTGCTCGATTTTACGGGCGGCCTTCTTGGCCGACGGTGTATTCGCCATCGAAATGTCCTGGAAAGGTCCGGCCGAAGGCAACCTAAAGGTCGGCGTCGCCGGACGCGCAAACTCGAAGCGGCAGCTTATAGTTGGCGCTCCAAAGCCCGTCAACGCAATCCGACAAGAATTTTGTCGGAATAAGCCACCGAAGACCCGCGGAAAAGAAAGCGAAATCAACGATTCTCGAATTTCGCCGGGCGTTTTTCGACGAATGCGGCCATGCCTTCTTTCTGGTCGTGCGTCGCAAACAGCGACTGAAACGCCCGCCGCTCGAAAAGCAGCCCTTCGGCCAGGCTCGTCTCGGCGGCGCGGTTGATCGCCTCCTTGGTGAGCAGCAGCGCAGGAAGCGACATTTCGGCGATCGCCGCGGCGGTCTTCAGCGCTTCGGTTTCCAATTGGTCGGCCGCCACGATCCGGGCGACGAGACCGGCCCGCTCGGCTTCTGCCGCATCGATCATGCGGCCGGTGAGGCAAAGCTCCATCGCCTTGGCCTTGCCGATCGCCCGCGTCAGCCGTTGCGAGCCGCCGCCGCCCGGCATGATCCCAAGCTTGATCTCCGGCTGGCCGAATTTGGCCGTGTCGGCGGCGATGATGAAATCGCACATCAAGGCGATCTCGCAGCCGCCGCCGAGCGCAAAGCCCGCCACCGCGGCGATTGTCGGCTTGCGCACGCGCGAGAGCCTTTGCCAATCGGCGATGAAGTCGGGGATCAGGGCTTCGGCATAGGTCTTGTGCTGCATTTCTTTGATGTCGGCGCCGGCGGCGAAGGCCTTGGCGGAGCCGGTGAGCACGATGGCGCTGATTGCCGGATCGGCTTCGAAGGCATCGAGCGCGCGGTTGAGGGCGGCCATTAATTCGGCATTGATGGCATTGAGCGCCTGCGGCCGGTTGAGCCGGATCAGGCCGACCTTCCCGTGGGTTTCGACGATGATCGGTTCGCTCGCCACGCACGACTTCCTTTTCTGCTTTGCGCTTGCCGCTGTTACGCTTTGTAACTGGATTTGACTTATCATCCTAAGCTTGTGCTTCTAAAGACATTAAGCTAATTGCGAGCACTATAGCCTGGCGCTTTCCACGGCCGATTTCGGCGTTGCTTTGCCGGCCGCAGCCAAGGATGTTATGGCTCCAATAATCGTGGGGACAGCCCGCCGCGCCGATTCTGAGCAGGCGGGGCTCGAAACAACGGACAATTTGACTTGGCAAATCGCATAAACAGTCTCGCAGACTATGCGACAAAACGCTTCCGCCTCGCCGGCAAAGCCTATCTCGAGGAATATAACCCGTTTTTTGTCCCAACCGACAGCGCGCGTCACGAGGCGCAGGCGCACGGGCGGAATTTCGTCAGCTTCGCCAATTACGATTACCTCGGTGTTGCCGGCCATCCGGCCATCAAGGCCGCATCGGTCGGAGCGCTCGAAAGTCTCGGCGTCGGCGCGCTCGCCTCGCGCCTCGTCGGCGGCGAACGCTCGACGCATCATGTGTTCGAAGAAAAGCTGGCCTCGTTCCTCGGCGTCGAATCAGTGCTCACCTTGGTCTCGGGTTACCTGACCAATGTGACGACGATTTCGCACATGATGAACACGCGCGACGCGATTTTCCTCGATGAATTGTCGCACAACAGCATCATCAGCGGTGCCAAGGCGGCGAGCGCGACGAGCCATTTCTTCCAGCACAACGATCTCGACGATCTGGAAGCCCTGCTCGAACAGAAACGCAGTTCCTACCGTCATGTGCTGATCGCGGTCGAATCGCTCTACAGCATGGATGGCGACATCGTCGATCTGCCGCGTCTGATCGAGATCAAGGACCGCTACAATTGCTGGTTGCTGGTCGATGAGGCGCATTCGATCGGGGTTCTCGGCCAGGACGGCCGCGGCCTTTGCGAACATACTGGCGTCGATCCGGCGCAGATCGATCTCATTGTCGGCACGCTGTCCAAGACCTTTGCCTCCTGCGGCGGCTTCCTCGGCGGCAAGAAGCCGGTGATCGACTGGCTGCGCTATACCCTGCCCGGCTTCGTGTTCAGCGTCGGCCTGTCGCCGGTCATTACCGCGGCGGCCTCGACGGCACTCGACATCGTTCAGAAGGACACCTGGCGCATCGAGCGGCTGCGTGCCAATGCCGAGCTCTTCCTCGAATTGGCGCATGAAGCCGGCCTCGACACCGGGCCGGCGATCGGCCGCGGCGTCGTGCCGATCCTCTTCGCCGACGGGCTCGAAACGGTCGCGGCTTCGCGACATCTGATGGCGAACGGCTATTATGTGCCGCCGATCTTCCAGATCGGCGTGCCGAAGAACCAGCCGCGGCTGCGCTTCTTCCTTTCGGCCACGCATCGCGAAGAAGATATTCGCGGCGTCATCAACCTTCTCGCCCGGCGGCAGGCCCAGCCGGTGGTTGCGGCCGAGCCGGCGACCGCCGCGACCTGATGACGAACGATCCGATGACGAAAAGATGAAGGCGCTCCGAGCCGGCGCCCGATTGAAGACTCCATCGTCGGCGATGCTCCGCGCTTCACCGGCCAACGGATATTGGAATGGCTGACATCAAGATCGTTCCCGTGAAGGGCCTCGGCGCCTTTCTCGAATTCTGCCGCGTGCCGCGGCTCATCTACAAGGGCCAGAAAGGCTTTTCGCCGCCGCTCGACGCCGAGCGCTGGACCCTGCATGGCTCGAAGCTCAATCCGCATTTCAAATCGGTCGATTGGCAGGCCTGGCTCGCTTATAAGGACGGCAAGGTCGCCGGCCGCATCCAGGCGCAAATCTACAAGGACGTCGTGCCGCTCGGCGCCTCACCGGCGCAATTCGGCTGCCTCGATTGCATCGAAGACGAGGCGGTCTTCGCGGCGCTCCTCGAAACGGCTGAAACCTGGCTGCGCGACCGCGGCGCGAGCCTCGTGCATGGCCCCTTCTCGCCGTCGATCTGGAGCGAAATGGGCATGCTCGTCGATGGCTTCAGCGCCGTGCCAATGTTCCTCATGCCGTGGAATCCGTCTTATCTGCCGGCGATGATGGAACGGCGCGGCTACGGCAAGGCGCGCGACGTCATCTCCTACCGCTATGTGATCTCCGACAAGGATAAGACCAATACGCCCGGCATCATCGCGCGCCCCGAATGGCGCGAGCGGTTGAAAATCCGCACGCTCGATCTCAACAATATCAAGGCCGAGGCGGCGCTCATCGTCGATATTTTCAACGACGCCTGGCGCGAGAACTGGGGCTTCGTGCCGTTCACCCATGAGGAATTCATGGCCTCGGCGGATTCGCTCAAATATGTCATGCCGCCGGAAGGCGGCTTCATGGTCGAGCTCGACGGCGTGCCGCAGGCTTTTGCTATCGTGCTGCCGAACCTGAACGAAATTCTCGCGGACCTTGACGGCAAGCTCTTGCCGTTCGGCCTGCCGAAGGTCGTCTCGCGCGTCCGCAATCATCAATACAAGAGCATGCGGATGGCGCTCTTCGGCTTGCGCCGCGCCCTGCATCGCAAGGCCGTGGGCGGCGCCGTGATCCTCGCCTTCATCGAGGAATGCCGCCGCCGCGCCCGCCAATTCCCATCGGTTGAGCATTGCGAATTCGGCTGGGTGCTCGAGGACAATCTCGGCATGCGCCGGCCGATCGAGCTCTCGGGCGCCGAGATCGATAAAGTACACCGCATCTACGGCAAGGATCTGAGCGCCGCGGCGGCGCCCCGAGCCGCAGCGGCCTGAGCGCCTAACCGGATTGAGTGAATCGCAGGACTATTTTGCGGCGGCATCCGCCGCATGGCGCAGGATCGAGCGATCGACACGCGAATAGAGCGTGTAGCGCGGATCGAAGATGAAGGTGAAGAACAGCTTCGTCCACGACTTATGCGTCTTGAGATGGTCGTAGAACTCGGGCGCCATGCGCTTTAGTTCAGGCAGCAAGCGCCACGGGATTTCCGGAAAATCGTGATGCTCGTTGTGGTAGCCGATATTGAGCGCGATCAGATTGAGCGGCCCGTAGTAATCGTAGGTTTCCTGGTGCGGATCGAAGGTGAAATGCTCCTGGATCCAGCGCGCACTCAAGGGATGCAGACCGCCGACGGAAAACCAGAACGACGCAAAAAGATACAGCAGCGCGTTCCATCCAAAGAGATAGAGCAGCACAAGATCATAGGCGGCAATGACCGCGAGATTGATGTAGGTCCACTTGCCCCAGATCGGCACCGTGCCCTTCAGACGGCCGAGACGTGAGAGCTGCCAGAAGGCGAAGCCGAACAGCCAGAAGGCCTTGCCGTACCAGCGATTGCTCGCGATCTTCGCTTCGAGATGGCCGGGGAGGTCGGCATCGAAATCATAATCGCCGAGATGCGAATGATGCTTCTGGTGATAGCAGCGAAAGCCCATCGCGGTCGGAAAGGCATTCGGCAGATCGGCAAGGATCGCCACCCATTTGTTGGCGTCGGGCGTCTTGAAGATCGTGTTATGAACTGCGTCGTGGATGACGACGAACATCGCATGATTGGCGAAGGCGCCGATGCAATAGGCGGCGATCAGCGCGGCCCACCAATAATGCAGGCCGAAATGGCCAAACAGGGCGGCAATGGCCGTCTGGCCGAGAACGACGCCGAGAGTGATGACGGCGGTCATCGGATCGGTGACAATGAGCTTTGCAACCTCAGGATGCGCGGCCAGGATAGCGCGGCGTCGCTGCGGATGCGGACGCAACGGCTCGGCGATGAGGAAAGTATCCTGGGGCGCGGCGGCCGGTATGTCGTCGTTTCGAATCGCCATGTTCATGCGCGAAGTCTCGCTCCAGCCCCGAGTTCTCGCCCCCCAGCGAATTCACATCCTACCACTAGCCAAAAAGTCGTCCCTTGCGAAGGGCCCGGATCAACTTTGGAAGCGGACCAAAAGCCAACCTGGCCACGACGCCGCAGATAAAGCGCCGCCTCGCCGGGGTTCGCCGGCCTCAGCTGATCTTCGGCGTCGTCACCGGCCGCGACTTGGGCGTACGCTTAAAGTGCTCGCGGCTGCCGGATACGACCGTCTTCAAGATCGACGGGGCGTTCGAAATGCTCATGTAGACCATCATCGGCGTCACCGACGAGACGGTAACGAGATATTGCCAAAGCGAGCCGCGCCGTAAGATCAAATAGGGCACCAGCGCCATGCCGACGGCGACCGTCGCGATCAGGGTCAGCATGAATTCCATGAGCGGGATATAGGCTGAGGCGTGCAGCCCGCGCAGCAGGATGCAGAGGATGAACGAGGCGGTCGCGATCGCCGCGCAGGGATAAAAGGCCTGGATCAGGATCAGCGCGCTGGCCGAAATCTTCTTGCTGATCGTCCAAGGCGAAGCCCAGACTTCGCCGAGCACCTTGCGCGCGACTTGGACGAAGCCGTTCGACCAGCGCCGCTGCTGCACGCGCCAATGTTGCAAATGCTCGGGCACGAGGCCTGGAACCGCCGGCTCCATGAGGAAGACGCCGTGCCAATCCGCGAGCTCGGCGCGGATCGTCAGATCGAGATCCTCGCAGAGCGAATCGCCCGACCAGCCGCCCGCCGCCTCGATCGCGGCGCGGCGCCAGAGGCCGCCCGTGCCGTTGAACTGAAACAGCCAGCCGGCGCGATAGCGCGTCGCCTGCTCCATGACGAAATGCGAATCGAGCATCAAGCCCTGGATGCGCGTCAGCCAATTGGTGCGGTAATTAGCGAATTCGCAGCGCGATTGGACAAAGCCCGCGTGCGGATCGGCCAGCAGATAAGGCACGGTCGCGCGCAGCCATTCGCGCGGCGGGCGGAAGTCGATATCGAGCACGGCAATGACCGGCGCATCGTTCTTGGTCAGACCATGCGCAAGCGCGCCTGCCTTGAAGCCCGTGCGGTCGTCACGCCGCAGATGCAGAATATCGAAACCCTGGGCGCGCAATTGCTGCTCGGCCCGCTGGGCCAGCGCCGACGTCTCGTCCGTGCTGTCGTCGAGAAGCTGAATGTGGAGCTTATCTTTCGGCCAATCGAGCGATGCAGCCGCATGGAGCGCGTCCGCCGCCAATTCGCCCTCGTTGAATGCGGGGATTTGCACCAGGACATGGGGCAGTTCGGCCTCGCTCAATTTGAGCGGCGGGATCGGCTTGCGCCACGGCTTTCCGGTAACGAGTTCGATGATGTTGATGGCGATGAGGATCAGAAAGCTGATGCCGATGCCGACGAGACCGAGAATGGCAAAGCCAAGAACCGTCTCGAAAAACAGGCGCAGAAATTCTCTGAGGACCAATGCGCGCTCCGTTCCCGGGTACTTCTATGCTCGCGGCAGGAAGGTTCCGTCCCCCCTTGGGACGCTGACCGGCATCGTTTGAGCACGGAAAATGCAAGCAAAACAAGGAAAACCCGGCGGAGCGCCGGCTCAGGCGTTCACTCTTTCTTTCGTTTCTGGAACATTTACCAAGAAACGTGTGAACAAACGGTCGACAAAGCGCGGCGGCAGAATGCGCGCGAGCCATGTCGCAGCATAAAGCGCCGCCGGAAAGGCGATGACGGCGCGGCCGCGCGCCAGACCTGCCTTGATGATCCGCGCGGCCTCGACGTCGCTGACTTCGAACGGCTTGACGGCGTCGATCGAGTCGTTCAGCGGCGTCTTGACGAAGCCGGCGACAACCAGGCTGACGATCAAGCCGCGGCGTTCGAGCCGTCCGCGCAACGATTCGGCATAGGCATGAACCGCCGCCTTGCTGGCGCTATAGGCCGGCGAAAACGGCAGGCCGCGCAGGCCGGCGAGCGAACCGATGATCGCGATCTGGCCCAAGCCGCGCCCGCACATCGGCTGGATCAGCGGCTCGACGGTGTTCAGGACGCCGAAAAGATTGGTGGCGAGCAAGGCCCGCACGGCCTCCGGATCCTCAGTGAGCGCGGCATCGGCAAGACCGCTGGTGATGCCGGCATTGGCAATCGCGAGATCGAATGGCAGAGCGGCGTCAGCCGCCGCGATCCAAGCGCGCATGGCGTCGCGATCGCGGACATCGACCTGGCCGGTTGAAACCAACGCGCCTTGCGCCGCGGCCGCAGCGGCGATCTCGGCCAAACGCGCCTCGTTGCGGCCGATGAGGGAAAGTCGCACGCCCGGCGCCGCATAGGCGAGAGCCAATGCCCGGCCGATGCCGCTCGAGGCGCCGGTGATAAGGATCGCGCGCGGTTGGCGCATGGCCTAGCCCGCTTCGCCGAGCACGGCTTCGGCCAGGACGACGATTTCGCGTTGCGCATTATGCGCCATGAGGCGCAGCGTCACGCGAAGCCCGTCATCCATCGCCACATTGGCGACACGCCCCGAGACAGCGATGCTTTCGCCTGCCAGGACCGGGCGCAAAAATTTGGCCGAGAGGCGCTGCAGCGTCAGATCGGGCCGCCATGCAGCCAGCGCCGGAGCAAAGGCGCTCATCAGCAACATGCCCTGAACCGGCGGCGCCGCGAGCCCGGCCTGGCGCGCCAGATCAGCATCGAGATGGATGGGATTCTTGTCTCCCGAAACCTCGGCATAGCGGGCGAGACGCAACAAATCGAACGGCCCGAAATTTTGCGGCGACAGCTTATCGCCGACGCGCAAAGGAGCCTGAACGGATTCGACAACCGGCGCGGTCACGCCGCCTGCCCCGCCGGCAGCGGCACGATGCGCAGCGTCATTTCCATGCTGAGCGAGGGGGCTTCGTCCGCCACGCCGACATACGCCGACAGAATGATCCGCGATGGCTCTGTCTCGCGCTTCATCGTGACCGTCATCGCGTAATCGGCGTCGAGGGTGAGCGGCGCGCGATAATCGAAACTCTGCGACTCATGGATCGGCACCCAGTTGGCGTCGCCGATCATCTCGACCGCTGCAGCTTGAAAATCGGGCCGCGCCAGCCAGCGCACCGGAAAGGTGAAGGGAACGCTCTGCCCCGGACTGCCGACCTCGCGCGCGAATGCCGCCGCTTCCGCCGCCGCCGCGCGGACCGTGAATGTCCCAAGCAGGCGTTCAGCCGGCATGCCGCGCTCCAAGGTCATGCATCGAAAAGCTCACGCATTGAAATCGCGCACGACGAGCGCCGCATTGATGCCGCCAAAAGCAAATGAATTCGACATGGCGACCTTGATCGGCATCGGCCGCGCCTCATTGGGGATGCAATCGACCGGGCATTTTTCGTCCGCGACGCGCCAATTGATCGTCGGCGGCGCAACGTTCTCGCGCAACGCGCCAAGCGTGACGATCAACTCGAAGGCGCCGCCGACGCCAAGCCCGTGGCCATGCACTGGCTTGGTCGAGGAGACCGGCACATGCGGCGCGCGGTTGCCGAAGACGAGGCCGATCGCCGCCGACTCGGTCACGTCGTTCACCGTCGTGCCCGTGCCATGCGCATTGATGTAATCGATCTCATCCGGTTTGACACCAGCGTCTTCGATCGCATTGCGCATGCAGGCGGCGGCGCCATTCACATCCGGCCGGACGGGATCCTTGGCGTCGCTCGTCGTACCGTAGCCAGCGAGTTCCGCCAGCACATAAGCTTTGCGCTGCGCCGCGATCTCTTCCGCTTCGAGAACGAAAACGCCAGCCCCTGCGCCAATCACCATGCCGTTGCGATCCTTGGAGAACGGCCGGCAGACGTTTGGCGTCAGCACGCGCAAGACCTCCCACGCGATCATCGTTCCGACGGTGACGCAGTCTTCCGTGCCGCCGACGATGGCGCGATCGACCATGCCGGCACGGATCATCTGCGCGCCGATGCCGATCGCCTGCGTGGCCGAGGAGCAAGCGCTGCCGATCGCAAAGCACGGGCCCGTCGTGCCGTAGCGCATGCTCACCATTGCGGGGCAGGAACTCGGAATCAATTTCGGAATCGTCAGCGGGTCCGGACGCACCTCCCGTTTGAAGACCGTATACAAGCCGTCTTCGATCGTGTTCATGCCGGCAATGCCGGTACCGATGATCGAGGCCGTCCGCGGACCTTGCAGCGTCTCGCGCGAGAGGCCGGCCTGTTGCACGGCCTCGTCGGCGGCGATCAGCAGATATTTGATAACCGGATCGCTGAGCGACAGCGTATCCTTGTCGAGATAAAGGCTGGCGTCGAAATCCGGAACCTGCGCGGAAATCTTGATGCGGCCGGGATAGGGCCGCGCAAAGATCGTCTCGCGAATGCCGGATCGGCCGTCGCGCGCC
>JAJXZN010000307.1 GCA_021780015.1 Pseudomonadota bacterium | reverse complement strand
ACATCGCCGTTGGGACTGAAAAAGCATGAAGCTGCCGCGCGAACTGGGCCCTATCCATTTCGTCGGCATCGGCGGCATCGGCATGTCCGGCATTGCCGAGGTGCTGCTCAACCTCGGCTATAAGGTGCAGGGCTCGGATGCGAGCGAAAACGCCAATGTCCTGCGCCTGCGCGAGAAGGGCGCGACGGTCCATATCGGGCACAATGCCGCGAATCTCGGTAAGGCCGAAGTCGTCGTCGTCTCGACTGCAATCAAGCGCGACAATCCCGAGCTTGTCGCGGCGCGCGAGAAGCGTCTGCCGGTGGTACGCCGCGCCGAGATGCTCGCCGAACTGATGCGCCTGAAGCAATGCGTGGCGATCGCCGGCACGCATGGCAAGACCACGACCACCTCGCTCGTCGCAACCTTGCTCGACGCCGGCAAGTTCGATCCGACGGTCATCAACGGCGGCATCATCAATGCCTATGGCACCAATGCGCGACTCGGCGCCGGCGACTGGATGGTCGTCGAGGCCGACGAAAGCGACGGCACGTTCCTGAAACTGCCAGCCGATATCGCCATCATCACCAATGTCGACCCCGAGCATCTCGATCATTTCAAGACCTTCGATGCGATCAAGGACGCGTTCCTCTCCTTCATCGAGAATCTGCCGTTCTACGGCTTTGCGGTGATGTGTCTCGACCATCCGACGGTGCAGGAGCTTGTCGGCCAGATCGAGGACCGGCGCGTCATCACCTATGGCGAGAATCCGCAGGCCGATGCGCGGCTCGTCGATGTCGATCTCGCCGGCGGCAAGTCGCGTTTCACCGTCATCATCCATGATCGCAAGAATGGCGGCGAAGTGCGGCTCGAAAATATGGGCCTGCCGATGCCCGGCCATCACAATGCGCTCAATGCGACGGCGGCAATCGCCGTGGCGCATCAGCTCGGCATGAGCGCCGACACGATTCGCGCCGCATTGGCGGGCTTCGGCGGCGTCAAGCGGCGCTTCACGCCGACCGGCGAGTGGAACGGCGTGCGCATCTTCGACGATTACGGCCATCATCCGGTCGAGATCGCGGCCGTGTTGCGGGCCGCGCGCGCCTCGACGAAGGGGCAGGTCATTGCCATCGTCCAGCCGCACCGCTATACGCGGCTCAATTCGCTGTTCAACGAATTCGCCACCTGTTTCAATGACGCCGATGTCGTCATCGTCGCCGATGTCTATGCCGCCGGCGAGGCGCCGATCAACGGCGCCGATCGCGATCATCTCGTCGCGGCCTTGAAGGCGCATGGCCATCGCCAGGCCTTGGCATTGAGTGGGCCGGGCCAGATTGCCGAGATCATCCGCGGCCTCGCCAAGCCGAGCGATTATGTGGTCTTCCTCGGCGCCGGCAATATCACCCAATGGGCTTATGCGCTGCCGGGACAATTGGCGGCCGGCGATGCCGCATGATATTTCCTGATCTCGTAGCGTTGTTGCGCAAGGCCGCGCCGGATCTGCGCGGCCGTCTCGACGCCAATGTCCGCATGGCCGACCTTTGCTGGTTTCGCACCGGCGGCCCGGCGCAGGTTCTGTTCACGCCGGCGGATGCGGAAGACCTCGCCTATTTTCTCGCGCGGCTCGATCCGGTGATCCCCGTCACAATCGTCGGCGTCGGCTCCAATCTTCTGGTGCGCGACGGCGGCCTCGAAGGCGTCGTCATACGACTCGGCAAGGGCTTCCACGCTCTCAACATCGAGGGTCTGCGCATCGAAGCGGGCGCGCGCATCCTCGACGTCAAACTGGCGACGGTGGCGGCCGAGGCGGGCATAGCGGGACTGGCCTTCTATCGCGGCATCCCCGGCGCCGTCGGCGGCGCGCTGCGGATGAATGCCGGCGCTTACGGGTCTGAGACGAAGGATGTGCTCGTCTCCTGCCGCGCCGTGGATCGCGCCGGTCGGTTGCATGTCTTCACCAATGCCGAGATGGGCTTCACCTATCGCCATGCGAACGTGCCGCGCGATCTCATCTTCATCTCGGCGCTCTACGAGGGCAAAGCCGGCGACCGCGCCGAAATCGAAGCGCAGATGGCGGAGATCACCAAATCGCGGCAGGAGACGCAGCCGATCAATAGCCGCACGGGCGGCTCGACCTTCAAGAACCCGCCGGGCCAGAAGGCCTGGCAGTTGATCGACGCCGCCGGATGCCGCGGCCTTGTGATTGGCGATGCGCAGGTGTCGGAGCTGCATTGCAATTTTTTGATCAATCGCGGTGCGGCGAGCGCGCGCGACATCGAATCCCTCGGCGAAGAAGTCCGCCGCCGCGTCTTCGCGGCGAGCGGCATCGCGCTCGAATGGGAAATCGAGCGGATCGGTCAAAACGCGCCGATCGACTGATCGAGATCATGGTTTCGTCTTTCGCGCCGGTCTATCGCCGCGCGGAAAGGAGATTTCCATGAGCTATTATTTCGCCAAGGTCCTCGATGCGGATTTCGACACGGCGGTGCAGCGCACAACCGCGGCGCTTAAGCAGGCCGGGTTCGGAATCATTACCGAAATCAACGTGAAAGAGACGTTCAAGCAAAAGCTCGGGATCGACTATCGCAACTACCGCATCCTCGGCGCCTGCAATCCCAAGCTCGCGCATGAGGCGCTTGAGATCGAGGACAAAGTCGGCACGATGCTTCCCTGCAATGTGGTCGTGCAGGAGATCGAACCGGGCAAAGTCGAGGTCGCGGCCATCGATCCGCTCGCTTCGATGCAAGCGATCGACAATCCGCGCCTGCGCGTCGCCGCGGGGGCGGTGCAGGCACAATTGAAGCAGATTGTCGAACAGCTCTAGTGTTAGACTGCGGACCGCTTAGCGCCCAAGTCGGTCGTTGAAGCCATGTCCTCCGTTCGTTGAAAGCGGACATTGCACAAGGCGACGGGTGGCGGGATGTACCCTGCCTCCATTCCCGCCGACTGCCTTTGACGATATTTCAGGAATTCGGCATCAGCTTTACATTTATTGAAGAATTTTTTCGTCGTTTTAGCGGCAGTTATTGCTGAGAGGTCCCCCATGTTTTGGGATGATGTACTAGGTCCAATTGGAGATTTCCTGTCGCACATTATTGTGTCGTGGCTTTTGCATCGGCGCTCGCAAGCGTTTGTGTTGACAAAGCTGCTTTCAATTTTCT
>JAJXZN010000144.1 GCA_021780015.1 Pseudomonadota bacterium | reverse complement strand
ACCTCGGCCGCGCAAGGCAGGTCGTTCGGCCCCGGCCAGCGCAGATGCAGCCGCACGTCGACGAAACGCAGGCGGATGCTCGCGACCAGGATCGCCGCGACCGGCACCAGCGCGAGCGGCTCGCCGCCGCGCAGGCGCATGCGGATCAGCGCACGCTCGTTGCGGCAGAACAGGCGCTCGACGCGCTGGAGCGCGATCGGGTTCACGTTCCAGGTGTCGCCGCCGAGGTGGCTGACGTGTTCGATGCGGCCGTCGCAAGGCGCATGGAAGCGGTGGGACCGGTGACATTGATCTCCAAGGATCAGGTCGCGACGGGCGATTCCGGCATCTATGAAAAATCCCTCGACAAGGTTTATCTTGACGGCAATGTGAGCCTGACCCAGGGGCCGAACGTTACCCTCGGCGACCATATCGTCTATGATCTGAAGACGACGCAGGCGGTCGTCACCGGGCACGTACGCAGCCTGTTCATTCCGGACAACGACAACAGCAACAGCAGCGGCGGCAACACGACGGGCGAGGAGCCAAAGCCGAAAAAAACGCATCGGTCGAGCGCGCGCCGGTCGGAGTCTGCGGCGCGATGACAAGAGGTTCGGAGGGCGACTTTCGCGCCAATGCTTCCGATATGGCCACGGCAACGCCGTCCAGCCAATTGCAACAAGGGGCGGGCGTCATGACATGGCTGCGCGGTCTTTTCGGCCGTCGGCAGAGCGGCGCCGGCGAGCGCCCGCAAAGCGCCGAGGCTTGGCTTTTCGAGAGTGCCGAAGGCGCCGAGGCGCAAGAGGCGCTGGGGCCCGAATGGCTGCCGCAGGATCTCGAAGACTGGGGGACGAAACTGTCCGAGCCGCCTGCGCCGGTGCTGCACGATGGCCGCCCGGCTTTACCAGGCAAGGCATCACCGCGTCCCACAGCACGGCCCAAAGCGGCCGCCGCGCCCGGCCAGCCCGTCGAGGCACGACCGGCGCCCGGCGATGGCGCCGTGGACGAGGCGGCCCAGCCGGGTGGATCGCTGATCGTCCAATCGCTCAGCAAGTCCTATCGCAAACGCCAGATCATCAAAGACGTGAGCTTGCGCGTCCATCGCGGCGAGGCCGTCGGCCTGCTCGGGCCAAACGGCGCCGGCAAGACGACGCTGTTTTACATGGTCACCGGCCTCATCCGGCCCGATTCCGGCATGATCATGCTCGATGACTACGACGTGACATCGCTGCCGATGTACCGCCGCGCTCGCCTCGGCATCGGCTATTTGCCGCAAGAGCCGTCGATCTTCCGCGGCCTCTCCGTCGAAGAGAACATCCGCGCGGTTCTCGAAATCACTCAACCGGATAAGGCCAAGCGCGCCGACGAACTCGAAGCCCTGCTTGAGGAATTCGACATCGCGCGGCTGCGCAAATTGCCGGCGATCGCCCTCTCCGGTGGCGAGCGCCGGCGCTGCGAAATCGCCCGCTCGCTCGCCGGTCATCCATCCTTCATGCTGCTCGACGAGCCTTTCGCCGGCATCGATCCGATTGCCATCGGCGACATCCGCCAGCTCGTTCAGCATCTGAAGCGGCGCGGCATCGGCGTGCTGATCACCGACCATAATGTGCGCGAGACGCTCGATCTGATCGACCGCGCCTATATCGTCCACAGCGGCGGTATCTTGACCGAAGGCCGGCCCGAAGAAATCGTCGCCAATGCCGACGTGCGCCGCTTCTATCTCGGCGAAAGCTTTAGGCTTTAGATCACGATGATTTCGGATCGACCCGAAATCATAAACGTGATCGATTCTCATAGTTTGGAGCGGGATTTTTTGCGAAAAACAGCTGACACTTTTTCGCATCCCGCTCTAAGCGAAATAACGCGTCAAAATCTCCCGATAGATCGTCGTGAGCCGATCGATATCGGCGAGCGGCACGCACTCGTCGACCTTATGCATCGTCGCGCCGACGAGGCCGAATTCGATGACCGGGCAATAGGCGCGGATGAAGCGCGCGTCGGAGGTGCCGCCGGAGGTCGAAAAATGCGCGATCCGGCCGGTGTGCGCGGCGATCGCCTCGACGACGAGATCGGTGAAATGGTCGGCCTCGGTCACGAAGGCCAAGGCATTGCAGGGATCGAAGCTCAGATCGGTGCGGCCGCTGTCCGCGCCGGCGCAGCGCCGCTTGATTTCGTCCTGCAGCGTCTGCGGCGTCCAACGATCATTGAAGCGGATGTTGAAGCGCGCCCGCGCCGAGGCCGGAATGATATTGGTCGCCGGATTGCCGACGTCGACGCTCAGGATTTCAAGATGGCTCGGGTCGAAGCGCGCTGAGCCCGCGTCGAGCGGCGTCTCGATCAGCGCGGTCAGCAGGCGCAGCAGGTGCGGGATGGGATTGTCGGCACGCTGCGGATAGGCGACGTGGCCTTGCGTGCCGTGGACTTGCAGCGTCCCGGTGAGCGAGCCACGCCGGCCGATCTTGATCGTATCGCCGAGCGCTTCGACATTGGTCGGCTCGCCCACGAGGCAATGATCGAAATGCTCGCCCTGCGCGGCCGCCCATTCGAGGAGCTTCACCGTGCCGTTGACGGCGGGGCCTTCCTCGTCGCCCGTGATAAGCAGCCCGATCGAGCCTTTCAAGCCCGGATTGGCAGCGACATAATCGAGCGCCGCGGCAGCGAAGGCGGCGATGCCGCCTTTCATGTCGCTGGCGCCACGGCCCCAGAGCGCGCCATCGGCGATCTCTCCTGAAAACGGATCGAAACGCCAGGCAGCCGTGTCGCCCGGCGGTACGACATCGGTGTGGCCGGCGAAGACGAGGCAAGGCGCGCCGTTGCCGATTCGCGCGTAAAGATTGTCGATATCGGGCGTGCCCGGCTCAGAGAAGCGCAGCCGGTGCGTGCTAAAGCCGGCGGCCTTCAGGCGGTCTTCGAGGACGCCGAGCGCACCGCCGTCCTCGGGCGTAACCGACGGGCAGCGGATGAGCGCGCGGCAGAGATCGACGGCTTTGCTGGAACTGGACATGGCGAGACGATGAATGGCGGACCGCTCATTCTACAGGAAACCGTCCGCCCTTGGAAATCCGGCTCAGGTCAGGATCTCAGCTTGGCCAATCGGTTCGCGCGCCATGCGGCGCGGACGATGCGGATCGCCGCTGGAAAATAGGGCGCACGGACAGCCGCGACCGCATTGGCCGGCGGCTTCGGTGCCGGTGCGACTTTGAGAAATCCCCGCGCCGAATCTTTCGCGTCGCCGCGTCACCTGGGGTCAGCCTCAAACCGGATCTTAGCGATTGGGATGGTCGCTCAACGCCGCAGCGGACCGAAGTAGGCGCGCAAACCGCCGAGCTCTCCCAGCGTCCAAAGAAAGATGACGACCAGAAGGACGTCGGCCACGATGATGAGCGCGTGCGGCAGTGCCCCGCCAACGCGCGGCTCGAGCCAATTCAATGCGGCGGCGATCGCGAGGGCTACCGGCAGAATCCCGGCGAAGCTCGACGGCCGGCCGAGATTGCGCCACCGTTTGGCGCTGAGATTATAAAGGCTGATCAGCAGCATCAGGCAAATGAAGCCATACGCCAGGCGATAGAGATTGGCGGTCAGCACGACGATCGTGCTCACGACCGTTGTGGCGAGACTCTTGTCGGCATAGGGCTCGATCGCGACCCAGCCGAGCGTCAGCACTGCGAAAATAGTCGCGAGGATCAATGCGCCGCGCCACCAGGTCGCGACACCGATCTCGCCTTCGTCCGAGCGATAGAGAAAGGAGAGGTCGGAGCGGTGGATGCTCATATCAATTGCTCAACACCTTTACTTTCTTAAATCACAGCGGATTTATTCCGAAAACCGCTTCGCACTTTTCGGTCCGATGCTTTGGCTGCGGCATCAATCTCTCAAAAGATCATTGATCGCCGTCTTGGCGCGGGTTTTGGCATCGACCGTCTTGACGATCACGGCGCAGGCGAGCGACGGGCCCGGTGTGCCGTCGGGCAGCGGTTTGCCCGGCAGGGCGCCGGGCACGACGACGGAATAGGCCGGCACGTGGCCGAAGTGGATCGCGCCGGTCGCACGGTCGATGATTTTGGTCGAGGCCGAGATGAACGTCCCCATCGCCAGCACGGCGCCCTCGCCGACGACGACGCCCTCGACGATTTCAGAGCGCGCGCCGATGAAGCAATTGTCCTCGATGATCGTCGGATTGGCCTGCAAAGGTTCGAGCACGCCGCCGATGCCGACGCCGCCCGACAGATGCACGTTCTTGCCGATCTGCGCGCACGAGCCCACCGTCACCCACGTGTCGACCATCGTGCCTTCATCGACATAGGCGCCGAGATTGACGAAGGAGGGCATCAGGATGACGCCCGGCGCGACATAGGCCGAGCGGCGAACGATGGCGCCCGGCACGGCGCGCAGGCCGGCCTTGGTGAAAGCCGCCGCATCCCAACCTTCGAACTTCAGCCCGACCTTGTCCCACCAGCTGGAGCCGGCCGGGCCGCCGGAGATCGGCGCGGACTCATTGAGTCGGAAGGAGAGCAGGATCGCCTTCTTGATCCATTGATTGGTGCGCCAGGCCTCCCGGCCCGCGGCGCCTTCGATCCGTTCGACGACGCGCAATATGCCTCGATCGAGCCCGTCGAGCACAGCCTCGACCGCATCGCGCACCACGCCTTGCGTCGCGCTGTTGATCGCCGCCCGTTCTTCGAACGCGGTTTCGATAATCTTTTCCAGATTTTGGCTCATCGCTCACTCCGCCGACCGGGGCGAGGTTTCCTCTGCGCGGGCGGCAGAGTCAATGGCTCTCAAGCAGCTTTTCGGCGATGATCTCGGTGAGAAAGCCGCCGAGATCGTTGGTGACGAAATCGATGTGCGGCAGGGCGAGCGACGTCGGAATTTCGAACGGCTCGCGATGGTCCTCTTGGCCGGGCTTCGGCACGACAAGCACGGTCTTCATGCCGCGCTGATGGGGCACGATCAGATTGCGCTCGATGTCCTCGAACATCACCGCCGTCTCCGGATCGACATGATGCTTATCGAAAAAGCGCTGATAGGTCCGAAGCTCGGGCTTCGGCACGAATTCGGCGTCGATAATATCGAATATGTCCTCGAAGCTTGCGCCGAGGCCGAGTGCCTCGGCCGTCAGCAACGCATGGTCGCGTGAGCCGTTGGTGAGAATGAGCTTGCGGCCGGGCAGCGCGGCGATCGCCGCCGCAAGCGGCGGGTCGGGCACGAGCGACGATCGATCGATGTCGTGGACATAGGTCAGGAAGTCGATCGCGCTGATGCCGTGGTCCTCGATCAGGCCGCGGAGCGTCGTGCCGTAATGCTGATAATAATATTTTTGCAGCGCCCGGGCCGACAGGCCGTCGAGACCGAAGAGCGCGATCATGAACTGGGTGATGCGCTGATCGATCTTCGGCCAGAGATCGCTGTCGGCCGGATAAAGCGTATTGTCGAGGTCGAAGACCCACGTATCGATCTCTGCAAAGTGACGGTGCCCGGTCGCAGTCCGGGCCTCGGATGCGCCGAAAAACTCGCCCGTCGGGCGCGGTATATTGTCCCTGGTCGCTTTTCTTGTCACCGTTTGATCAGGGTTCCCGCGCCGTGGTCGGTCAGAAGCTCGATCAGCACCGCGTGCGGCAGCTTGCCGTCGAGAATGACGACGCCTTCGACGCCTTGTTCGAGCGCGTAGATGCAGGTCTCGACCTTGGGGATCATGCCGCCGGTGATCGTCCCGTCGGCGATCAGGGTACGAATCTCGTCCATCCGCAATTCGTGGATCAGCCGCCCGTCGCGGTCGAGCACGCCCGGCACGTCGGTCAGGAAGATGAGGCGCTTGGCGCCGAGCGCGCCGGCGATGGCGCCGGCGAAGGTGTCGGCATTGACGTTATAGGTCTCGCCCTCGCTGCCCTGTGCGATCGGCGCCAGCACCGGGATCAACTCGCGGCCGAGCACTTGGTCGAGCACGGTCGTGTCGACCTTGCTCGGCTCGCCGACGAAGCCGAGATCGACTTCTTCCTGTTCACCCGTGTACGGCGATTCCACCGTGTGCACGAATTTGCGCGCCGTGACCATGTTGCCGTCTTTGCCGGAAAGGCCGATGGCGCGGCCGCCTTCGGCATTGATGAAGCCGACGATCTGTTTGTTGATCGAGCCGGCGAGCACCATTTCGACGATCTCGACCGTGGCGCGGTCGGTGATGCGTAGCCCGGCGGAAAACTCCGATTTGATACCGAGCTTCTTCAGCATCGCGCCGATCTGCGGGCCGCCGCCGTGGACGACGACCGGATTGACGCCGGATTGTTCGAGCAGAACCATGTCGCGGGCGAAACTGCGGGCGACGCTCTCGTCGCCCATGGCGTGGCCGCCATATTTTACGACGACGATCGCATCGTCGTAATGCAGCATATGCGGCAGCGCCTGCATCAGAATTTCAGCTTGCCGCTGGGCGCTCTCCTGCGCTGATTCTGCCATGTGCTCCATCCGGTTGGCGCCGCGCCGCATCACAACGTTGGCGGCCTTTTAGCCCGAGAGCGGGATAAGCTCAATTGCATGACCTTACAATGAATGCTCGGCCAGAAGCCTGGCGATCGCAGCGCGCAGGTCGCCAATGCCGTCGCCGCTTTCGGCCGAGGTAAAAATCACCTCGGGAAAGGCTGCCGGATGTTTGGCGATTGCCGCGATGGTTTCGGCGATGCGAAGCTCCCGCGCCGACGCATTCACCGCATCCGCTTTGGTCAAGACGACCTGATAGGAGACCGCGGCCTTGTCGAGCTTTTCGAACATTTCGATGTCGATGGGTTTCAGCCCGTGCCGGCCATCGACGAGAACGAAGACGCGTTTCAATGCGGCCCGGCCGCGCAGATAATCCTGCATCAAGCGGGTCCAGGCGGCGATCGTCTTTTTGGCGGTCGCCGCATAGCCGTAGCCGGGCATATCGACGAGCCGCAGGCGCACCGGCGCCCCCAAGGCGAAAAAATTCAGCGCCTGCGTCCGGCCCGGCGTGTTCGAGGTGCGCGCCAAGGTCTTGCGGCCGGTCAGCGCATTGAGCAGCGAGGACTTGCCGACATTGGAGCGGCCGGCGAAGGCGATCTCGGGCGGGCCGGGCGGCGGCAATTGCGCGGCGTCGGTCGCGCCCCAGATGAAATCGCACGGCTGGGCGAAAAGTTTCCGCCCCGCCTCTTGGAAATCCTCGTTCTCGCGCATGATGGGCGCTTTCTTCCTCGCCCTATAGGGGAGAGCAGCTCAGGTCGTCGCCTTTTTGCGGAACATATTGGCGAGATTGCCCCACAATTCGACCTTCACGCCGGCGCGCGTCATGATCAGCGTCTGCTGCGCGACCGAGAGCAAGTTGTTCCACGTCCAATAGATCACGAGGCCGGACGGGAACGAGCCCAGCATGAAGGTGAAGATCACCGGCATCCAGGCGAACATCTGCTTTTGGACGGGATCGGTCGGCTCGGGGTTCATCTTCATCTGGATGAACATCGAGACGCCCATGATCAGCGGCCAAATGCCGATGTTCAGGAAATGGCCGATCATCGGCAGCGCCATCGGATCCCAATGCACGAGGCCGAACAAGGTGAAGACATTGGTCGGGTCGGGCTGCGAGAGATCCTTGATCCAGCCGAAGAAGGGCGCCTGACGCATCTCGATCGTGATGAACAGCACCTTGTAGAGCGAGAAGAAGACCGGGATCTGGATCACCATCGGCAGGCAGCCCGAGACCGGATTGATCTTCTCGCGCTTATAGAGCTCCATCAGCTCCTGCTGCTGCTTGATCTTGTCGTCGGCATAGCGCTCGCGGATGGCGTTCATCTGCGGCTGCGCCGCCTTCATCTTCGCCATCGATAGATAGGAGCGATTGGCGAGCGGGAAGAAGATGCCCTTGATCAGCACGGTCACGATAAGGATGGCGATGCCGAAATTGCCGACGACCTTGTAGATGCTGTCGAGCAGCCAGAACATCGGCTTGGTGATAAAATAGAACCAGCCCCAATCGATCATCAGTTCGAAGCGCTCGATGCCGAGGTCCTTCTGATAGGCGTCGAGCAGACGCGTCTCCTTGGCGCCGGCAAAGACGCGTGAGGTCACGTTAGCCGAAGCTCCCGCCGCCACGGTCACCGGGTCGGCACGGAAATCGGCCTGGTAATCCTTCTTGCCGTTGTCGTCCCAGGCGTGGAACGTGCCCTGGTAATTGACATGCTGATCCGGAATGACGACGGCACCCCAATATTTGTCGGTAAAGCCGAGCCAGCCGCCGGTGCCGGAGAGCGTCTGCGTCGCATTGGCTTCCTTCAGGATCGAATCGTACGTCGGCTCTTGCACGCCGGAATCGCCGATGACCCCGATCATGCCTTCGTGCAGGATCGAATAGCCGGAGGTCTTCGGCTTGCCATGGCGCGAAACCAGCGCATAGGGATAGAGCGTGACCGCCGCGCCGGTCTTGTTCTCGATCGTATCGGTGACCGTGAACATATAATGGTCATCGACGGCAATGCGGCGATGGAAGATCAGACCGTGGCCGTTATCGGCCGTAAGGGTGATCGGGGTCTGCGAGGTGAGCTTGCCGCCGTCCGACTTCCAGACGGTCGAAGCATTGGGCAGTGCCAGCGCCGGGTCGGCGCCGACATAGCCGAGTTCGGCGTAATAGGGCTCCGGCGCCGCCGACGGCGACAGCAGAACAATATTCGGGCTCTTCGGATTCGGCGTCTCGCGATAGGCCTTCAGCGAGACATCGTCGATGCGCGCGCCGGTCAGATTGATCGAGCCGAACAGCGCCTGGCTGTCGAGCGCCACGCGCTGCGTCGTCGCCAGTGCCGCGTCGCGGGTCAAAAAGGCTTGCGGCGTCTCGCTCGACGGGCCGCCCTGGGGCGGGGCGTTGGGGCTGTGCGGCGGCTGCGAGCTCGGCGCGCCGGGCGTATGGTTCGTCTGCGTCTGCTGGGCGAGCTGCGCGGAATGTTCTTTTTTGTATTGTGGCGTCGCGAAGAAATAGTTCCAGCCGATGATGACGAGGATCGACAGCGCCATCGCCAGGATGAGATTGCGGTTATTGTCTTGCGGCATGGCGCGGAAACTCGTCCTTCATCAAGGGGTGCGGTGCTTGCGTTTGGGCGCCACATGAATATCAGCAATGGCTTGGCTGAGCTGGCGTTGCAATTGCGCAAAATCTTCGGTGAGCGCGGCCGGCTGCGCGAGGATTACATAGTCATGCCCCGGCCGGGCGCAAAGCGGCGCTCGGCGGACGGCTTCCTTCAGCCGCCGGCGGATGCGGTTGCGTAGCACGGCCGTGCCGAGTTTTTTCGTTACGGTGAAACCGAAACGCGGCGGCTCAGTCGCGGCCGCCTCCGGCTGGGCGATCATTTGCAGGCTGAAACAGGGCATGCGCAGGCGCCGCCCCTTGGCCGCGCGGAGAAAATCGGCCCGTGCTTTCAATCGGGCCGGCGGCGCTTCGCGGCCGGCGATCTCGGACGTGTGCATGGTCCGTCCCGCCGTGGCGCGCCTCAGAAAATTGGGTGTAACGCGGCTCAGGCCGAGAGCCGCTTGCGGCCGCGTGCGCGGCGGGCGGCGATTACCTTGCGGCCGCCGACCGTCGCCATGCGGGCGCGAAAGCCGTGGCGGCGCTTGCGCACCAGCTTGCTCGGTTGATAGGTCCGCTTCACTTTTTCGCTCCGTCCCGAAGATCGCGGCTGTGCTCTCAACGCAAAATGCGCCCGCCGGCTTGGCCGGGCAGGGATGTGCAAAAGCGGGGAAAACGCAGCCTCCAAGCATGGCCCTGAAAAATCAAAGACTTCTCAGCGGCGGCCACGCATAAAAACAGCTTGGCGCGGGTTATAGGGGCAAGGCGACGGGAAAGTCAATTTGCGTCGAGGATAACCGCCCAGCCTTTTGCGCCGCGGGGCGGCCGCGCCGATTTGAACGGGACCGCATTGCCGGGCCGAGCTCAAGGGCATAAAATAAAATTTAGACCCGCGGCTCGGCTTAAAAGTCGAGGCCGATGTCGAGTACCGGCGCGCTATGGGTCAGCCAGCCGATCGAAATGAGATCGACGCCGCTTGCCGCAACGGCGGCGGCATTCTCCAACGACACGCCGCCCGAGGCCTCGGTGATGGCGCGGCCGGCGACGATCTTCACCGCTTCGGCCAATTGCGCCGGACTCATATTGTCGAGCAGCACCGCATCGGGACCTTCGCCGAGCGCTGCGTGCAATTGATCGAGCGTATCGACTTCGACCTCGATCTTCACCAGATGGCCGACGCTCTCTTTGGCACGGCGCAGCGCTTCGAGGATTCCGCCGGCGATGGCGATATGATTGTCTTTGATCAGCACGGCGTCATAGAGGCCGAAGCGATGGTTGTGGCCGCCGCCGGCACGCACCGCATATTTCTCGATGGCGCGCAGGCCCGGCGTCGTTTTTCGCGTGCAGACGATCTCGGCTTTGGTTCCGGCGACGGCGGCAACGAAATGCGCCGTCGCGCTGGCGATGCCGCTGAGACGGCCGAGAAAATTGAGCGCCACCCGTTCGCCGATCAGAATCCCCGCCGCCGCGCCGCCGACTGCGGCGATCGTCTCGCCTGCCGCGACTTTCGCGCCATCGGGCTTTTCGACGGCAAAGGCGAGGGAGGGATCGACGAGTTCGAAGGTGAGTTTTGCGAGATCGAGGCCGGCGACGACGCCCGCCTTGCGGGCGACGAAGCGCGCCTGTGCCTGCGCCTGCGGCGGGACGATGGCATGGGTGGTCAGGTCGCCGGCAAGACCCAGATCCTCGGCGAGCGCGGCGCGCACCAACGGCTCAAGGATCACCCGCGGCAGCGGCGCGAGACGCATCAGGCGACTTGCGCCAGCGCGAGGTCCTGCGCCGCCGTGAAGGCCTGCGTCAGGTTGATGTCGCGCGGCGAAACCGGGATCGCATCCTTCTGCGCAAAGTCGAGGCGGAAATGCGCGCCGCGGCTTTCCTCGCGCCGCAGTGCCGCGATGACGATCATCAGGCCCACGAGCGCGGCATCATTGCCGTGCGCAAGCGGATAAAGCTCGGCCGCGGCTTGCCGCAATTCGGCACCGGCGCGCAGGACGCCGGCAGTCCGCGACAGGATCGGCCGGACGGATTGCGGCTCGCTCGGGCGCAGCGGTGCTTCGATGGGACCGCGCCGCACAGGCCTTTGCGGCGCCGCCTTGAGGCTTTCGGCGACGAAGCCGGCGCAGACCAGCGCTTCGAGCAGCGAATTGCTGGCGAGCCGATTGGCGCCATGTAGCCCGGTGCATGCGGCTTCGCCGACCGCCCACAGGCCTTCGACAGTGGTGCGGCCTGCAAGGTCCACTTTAATGCCGCCCATGTGATAATGCGCGGCCGGCCGGATCGGGATCGGTTGCGTAACCGGATCGATGCCGGCGGCGCGGCAATGCTGCGTCACGCCGGGGAAATGCGCGGCGAGGTCTTTGATGGCCCGCGCGTCGAGGAAGGTGCGATGGCCGGCGCGAAGCTGCTGCCAGACGCCGCGGGCGACGACATCGCGCGGCGCGAGTTCCGCGCCCGGCACGCCGGCCATGAAGCGCTCGCCGTTTTCATCGACGAGGATCGCCCCTTCGCCGCGCACGGCCTCGCTGACGAGGCTCAATTGCGGTCCCGGCGCATCGAGCGCGGTCGGATGGAATTGCACGAATTCCATGTCGCTGAGCCTGGCGCCGACGCGGGCGGCAAGCGCGAGGCCCTGCCCCCAGGAGCCGACCGGATTGGTGCCATGCGCGAAGAGGCCGCTGATCCCGCCGGTCGCGATCACGATGCGGTTGGTCCGCAGGAAGACGCTGCCATCGGGGCCATCGGCGAGAAGGCCTGCGACTTCGCCATCCTCGACGCTCAGGCGGCGCGCGGAAAAGCCTTCGAGTATCGCGATGGAGGGCGTGGCGCGGACGGCCGCCGCCAAAGTCAGCGTGATCTCGCGCCCGGTCTTGTCGCCGCCGGCATGAACGATGCGATGCCGGCTGTGCGCCGCTTCGAGGCCGCGCTTCAAACGCCCGTCTGCGGCGCGGTCGAACGGGACGCCGAGACGGATGAGATTTTCAATGGCTGCCGGGCCGCCGGCAACGATGCGCTCGACGACCGGTGCGACGCAAAGCCCATCGCCCGCTGCGAGCGTATCGGCGACCTGCAGCGCGACGCTGTCGTCGGACCCGACACAGGCGGCGACGCCCCCCTGCGCGAGAATGCTCGACGTCTCTTCGCCGATCGGCGCCTTGCTCAGGAGCACGCAGGGTTCCGGCGCGAGCTTCAGCGCCGTCATCAATCCGGCAATGCCACCGCCGACGATCAGAACCTTGCCTTCGAGATCATAAATGTGCATGGCGGATCTCGCTTACGACACCGCCAGCATGCGCTCGACCGAGCGGCGCGCCCGCGCCGCCGTCAAAGGATCGATCGTAACCTCATGCTGCATGGTCTCG
>JAJXZN010000310.1 GCA_021780015.1 Pseudomonadota bacterium | reverse complement strand
GATCATACCGCGGCCCGCCGATGCGCTGATCGCGCGCACCGCGGACCTGCCGCCGCCGCTTCGCCAATTGCGCGACGATCACGCGGCCGATGCCGGCAACGGCGATATTCAGGCATTGAAAATCGTCTATCCGCCCAACGGCGCCCGCATCGATCTCGGGCTTTCGGAACAAGCGGTCAGCGATCTCGCGCTGAAGGCGGAAGGCGGCGTGCCGCCGTTCCGCTGGATGGTCAATGGCGCGCCCGTCGGCGCGCCGGATCTGCGCCGTGATTCCGAATGGACGCCGGATGGCGCCGGTTTCGCCCGCATCTCGGTGCTGGATGCCAAGGGCCAGTCGGACAGCGTGCGGGTGCGGCTACAGTGATTACGGTTTCGGATAATCCGTTCCGGCCGAGACCGGCGCCCATTTCATGATCTCGGCCTGCAAGGCGCCGAGCTTTTCGCCGACGAGTTGCAGCGCATCGGAGCCGAGCAGCAGATGCAGCGGCGGCTCTTCCACTTCTGTGATGTGCAGCATCGCTTCCGCCGCCTTGCGCGGATCGCCCGGCTGCGTGCCGTTGCGCGCTGCGAGCCGCTTGCGTGACCAACCGGCGGAAGGCTCGTAATCCTCGATCGTCTTCTCGACATGCCGCATCGAACGGCCCGCCCAATCGGTGCGGAAGCCGCCGGGCTCGACGATCGTCACCTTGATGCCGAGGTGCTTCACCTCTTTGGCGAGCGATTCCGAAATGCCTTCGAGCGCAAATTTGCTGCCGTGATAGGCGGAAATGCCGGGAAAGGCCATGAGCCCGCCCATCGAACTGATGTTGAGGATATGGCCGGCGCGGCGGCTGCGCAGATAGGGCAGGGTCGCCTGCATCATCGCTATCGCGCCGAAGACATTGACGTCGAACTGTTCGCGGAAATCGGCGAGCGTCGCTTCTTCGAGCGCGCCTTCGAAACCATAGCCGGCATTGTTGACGAGCACGTCGATGCCGCCGAGCTTTTCCTCGGCCTCTTTGACGCCGCGCTGCACGGCGGCTTCATCGGTGACATCGAGCAGAATGCCGAAGGCGCGGCCCGGTGCGAGTTTTTCGAACGCGGTTTTGTCCGCGTCCTTGCGGATGGTGCCGGCGACCTTACCGCCTTTTTCCAGAATGAGTTGCGACAATGCGCGGCCGAAGCCGCTCGACACGCCGGTGATGAGCCAGTTCATGAGAAGGTCCTTCTATTGAAAGCCGACGATCGGATGCGGCACATAGGGCGCTTCGAGCTTGCCGATTTCTTCCGCCGTGAGCTTCAGCGACAGAGCTGCGACCGCGTCGTCGAGATGGCTTACTTTCGAGGCGCCGATGATCGGCGCGGTGATGCCGTCCTTCTGCAACAGCCAGGCGAGCGCGATTTGGGCGCGGGGGACGCCGCGCGCCTTGGCGACGTTCGCAACCTCGCTGGCAATCATGCGATCGGATTCGAGGCCATAAAGGGTCTTGCCAAAAACGTCGCTGTTCTGGCGTTCGCTGGTTTCGTCCCAATCGCGGGTGAGGCGGCCGCGTGCGAGCGGGCTCCAGGGCAGGACGGCGATCTTCTGGTCGCGGCAGAGCGGCAGCATTTCGCGCTCCTCCTCGCGGTTGAGAAGGTTGATATGATCCTGCATCGAGACAAATTCGGTCCAGCCGTTGAGGCGCGCGACATAGAGCGCTTTGGCGAACTGCCAGGCATACATGGAGGAGGCCCCGATATAGCGGGCCTTGCCGGCCTTGACGACATCGTGCAGAGCTTCGAGCGTCTCTTCGATCGGCGTTGCATGGTCCCAGCGATGGATCTGATAGAGATCGACATAATCGACGCCGAGCCGACGCAGACTGTTGTCGATCTCGGCAAGGATGGCGCGGCGCGACAGACCGGCGCCGTTCGGGCCGGGGTGCATCCGGCCATGCACCTTGGTGGCGATCACGACATTCTGGCGTGCTGTGAGATCCTTGAGCGCGCGGCCGACGATCTCCTCCGACGTGCCGTCGGAATAGACATTGGCGGTGTCGAAGAAATTGATGCCGAGTTCGAGCGCCTTCTGGATGATCGGCCGACTCTTTTCCGCGTCGAGCGTCCAGCTGTGCGGCCCGCGGCCGGGTTCGCCGAAGGTCATGCAGCCGAGACAGATGCGCGAGACGTCGAGGCCGGTATGACCGAGTTTCACATAATCCATTGTCCGATCTCCGAAATGCAAACGGCCGCGAATGCCGCGGCCGCCAGCGCGAATGGGCAGTGCTTAGACGAGCTTGAGGCGAACCGGCACGTTGCCGCGCAGCGCGTTCGAATAAGGGCAGATCTTGTCGGCTTTCTCGATCAGATCCTGCGCCTCGGCGCGGGGGAGGCCCGGCAGCGAAATATCGAGTTCGACGTCGAGGCCGAAGCCGCCTTCGGAGCGCGGGCCGATGCCGATCGTGCCGGTGACGGACGTGTTGTCCGGCACTTTCGGGCCGCCCTGCGTGGCGACGAATTTCATGGCGCTGAGAAAGCAGGCCGAATAGCCGGCCGCGAACAGCTTTTCCGGATTGTTGCCGGTCGCGCCATTGCCGCCGAGTTCCTTCGGAATCGTCAAATTGACGTCGAGCGTGCCGTCTTCGGTTCGTGCATGGCCTTCACGCCCACCGGTGGCGGTGGCTTTGGTGCGATAGAGAACATTGACCGACATGGCTTACTCCTTGGGCTAAAATTCGCGCGCGCCGCCGCGCTTCTCGAGCCGGCGTATTCATGAAATGAAGCGTATGGGAGCGGTTTTCAATCAATCGGCAGATGCGGCAGGGAACGGCCATCATAAACGAACGGGCGGCGGATGCTTGTCGGATATTGCGCAAATCCGCCGATCCGCGCGCCGACCAAGGCCGCCTCTTGCGCCGGCGCGGCAGAGTGGGGGATAGTGCAGCGCCGCGGTTGATTCTCGTCCTTATCGCCTTGAAAGAGGCCGAATTTCCCGCCAAACGTGAGCAAGTCCCCGCAAACATACCAACAAGGGACCCGCAGGCTTGTCATCCTCCTGGCTTTATAAACGGCCGTCTATGCGCATCGTTTCTGCCTGCTCGCCCTTTATTGCCGTTCTCGTTGCGACGGCGCTTGTGGTCACGCCGGCTGCGGCGGAGGTCATACTCGCGCGCTATGCGGTGAGCCTCGTGGGCTTCAGGATCGAGATCGG